>CALMAP010000066.1:0-8940 GCA_937859825.1 uncultured Terriglobus sp.
GCTCTGCGGCAGGTAACTTACCGTGTCATTCCCTATGACGGAGTTACGGCGATGGCGAAAAACATGCGAGATCGCCAGATTTTGAAAGGTGCTCTGCGGCTGCTGCGACGACTCACTCCCTAGATATCCGCCCGAGTACACCATGCTGAAGGGATTGGTTTCACTGCCGGAAAGGTAAGCCAAATCGCCAGAGATGTTCGTGGACGTCGTATTGCCCTGGTAGCCGTTGTAACCGAAGTTGACCGCCTGCGACAGAGTGATGGCATAGCTGAGCTGACCATTGAACTCCGGCATGGAAAACCCGGTGGAAGGCATGGGTGCTGTAGGCAGCGCCTGCGCGGCCGCGCGCGGCGGCGTCGCGAGCTGCGCACCAAGCAAGGGAATGGAAAGAAGGGCAGACCGGGAGACGAGGTGCAGGCAGAAGTTTGGCATCACGGAATCACAATGGTGTCGCCGGGAAGTACCGTAATTCCCTGCGAGCTACCGTCCTTTATGGCTTTTTTGTAGTCGAATGGAATCTTCTGTTGCTTGCCCTGCGTGGTCCGCAGGATATAAACACGTTTTGCGTTGGCGTATGCAGAAAGACCGCCGCCAGTCGCAATGGCCTGCAGCGGCGTCATGCCCGGGACAAGGGTAATGCCGCCAACGTGGGCAATCTCACCCATCAGAAAAATCTGTTTCGGGTGAACGGAAAGCACGGTAACGGTGACGTTCGGGTCGGTCAGAAACTTCTGCAGCTTCGTGGCTACTGCCGTGCTCAGGTCGGTGGGGGTAAGGCCTGCAGCCATCATGTCCCCGATCAGCGAGAGCGAAATCATGCCGTCCGGCCTCACGGGAAACGAACCTGAGATGCTGGGCTCCTTCCACACCGTCACCTGAATCATGTCTTCCGGTCCGATGACGTAGGTCTTCGAATCGACCACGGGAGAACTGGCAGCGGGGCCAGTGGAAGCGGCCGCAGCGGCGGGAGCCTGCGCGGCAGGCGGTGCCGGGGCGGGGGTGATCGCAGGGCGAGTCACAGTTTGCTGCGCGGAAAGGCCCAGAACTCCAAAAACTGCCGCGGAGATCGCAATCTTGATCTTCATTCCATGTTCCTATTTCGTCAAAACCCAGGTTGCTGCGGCAAAGCCCGGCAAGACGCAACGTCTTAACGATACATCCGGAACTGCCAGAAATCAGCCCCGAGTTCTGTTCATCCAGTCCTGATTAGACTACGATATCTACAACAGAAACGAAGAGCCAGCGTGGCCGAAGTCGCAACAACTGTTCCACTTTCGTCCAGTGAGTGAAGGGCTGCAGGCTCTATCATTCGGTCAGGCCTGCCACCTAGGCAGAGCATCAGGCCACAGAATCGGTCTGCCCAGGTCAAATCATTCTTCTATGTCTTCGTTCCATACCTCAGTGATAGCGGAAACCGCTCCCGAACCTGCATCACGCCTCACATCCCCCGGTCATGCCATTAACGGGCGGCCCTATCGTCGCGGAGCCAGCCCGCTTACCCTGGTGCTTGGCCTGATAATTCTGGGTCTGCTCGTCCTGCTGTATCACGGCATTGCCACTAAGCTGGTGGGCGACTGGTATGACCTGCCGGCTGCGTCCCACGGCTTTCTTATCCCGTTCTTCTCTCTGCTGCTGCTTTGGGACAAACGCAAGCAGATCGAGCAGACGAAGATCGCTCCCTCCTGGGGAGGTCTTGCCATGGTGGTTCCAGGGCTATTCGTCTTCCTCGTTGGAGTTTTGGGAGCGGACCTCTTTCTGTCTCGCGTGTCGTTCGTTCTGTTGGCTGCCGGCCTGGTGGCGCTTCTGTTCGGATGGGCGATGCTGGCACGGGTGCGATTCGCTCTGCTGGTGCTTCTGCTGGCAATCCCGCTGCCTACCCTGGTGCTGAACCAGATCACTTTTCCCCTGCAACTGCTTGCCTCCAGAATGTCTGCGGCGATGCTGCCACTTGCGGGTGTGCCTGTTCTTCGCGACGGCAATGTCATTCAGCTTGCTTCCATGAAGCTTGAGGTGGCAGAGGCCTGCAGCGGTATCCGTTCGCTCATCAGCCTGCTTACGGTAGCCATCCTTTTCGGCTACTTCGTTGAGAAGACGGTCTCGCGCCGCGTGGTCCTTGCGCTGGCGAGCATCCCAATTGCGGTGCTTGCCAACTCAGCCCGTATTTTCGGGACGGGGCTGTGCGTGCAGTACTGGAACCCTGATAAAGCCGTCGGGTTCTTTCACGAGTTCTCCGGATGGTTGGTCTTTCTGGTCTCGCTCATGTGCCTCTATGTCGTGCACCTGCTGATGCAGACTGTCGGAAGTAAAGGCCGTACGCAGCCAGCCACGGGAGTCCGCGCATGAGGGCCGCTTACCTGCTTACCGCCGTTGCCCTGCTCGGCTCTACGGAACTGTTGCTGCGGTCGCGCGGCGATGCCGACCAGATTCCTCCAAGCGTTCCGCTAAGCCTTCTGCCAATGCAGATCGGCCAGTGGACGGGTACCGACGTTCCTATCGAGCAGTACGCGCTCGACGTTCTGGGCAAGGGTGTCTTTCTTCAGCGCGACTATATGCCGGCAGGTACCCCACCCCTTACGGGCGCCCCAGCAAGCGACACGCAAGCGTTACCGGCAAGAGCTGCCGACCAGCCAGGGGTGAATCTGTTTATCGGATACTTTCCGACCCAGCGCACCGGTCAGGCGATCCATTCACCGCAGAATTGTCTTCCGGGCGCAGGCTGGACGTTTACCTCAAAGGGCACCACCACACTCGTCGGAGCTTCAGGCAATCCGGCCACAGTTGGCGAGTACCTGATTACCAATGGCGACAGGCGCGATGAGGTGCTCTACTGGTACCGGTCGCACGGCCGCAGCATCGCCAGCGACTATCTTGCCAAGTGGTATATGCTCAGCGACTCGATCCGCATCCATCGTACGGATGCGGCGCTGGTGCGCGTCGTTACCCCGCTTATGCCAGGGGAGACACAACAGCAGGGTCACGTGCGCGCGGTGGAGTTTGCAACCAGGCTCAATGGTCTGCTGCCGCCCTACCTGCCCGACTGAGCATGACGGCGTGGCAGCAGGGATGAAGAGAAGTATGGCCCTGAGTAAAGGGTAGAAGCACCGAACTCTGGAAGGATGAGGCATGGCAAGTACGATTCGACAGTTCAGAAATGTTTCACTTGCGATCGGCTGCACGCTGGCGCTTATAGCGACCTCCGGTTGCAAGCGCGACCCTAATGTTCGCAAGCAGCGTTACCTGCAAAGCGGCATCGATTACGAGAAGGACGCCAAGTACCAGGAAGCCAGCATTCAGATTTCCAACGCGCTGAAGATTGATCCGAACTTTGCCGCCGCGCACTACGAGCTGGCGAAGACCTATATCAAGCTGAGTAGTCCGATGCTTGCCTACCAGGAGTTGATGCGTACGGTCGATCTGCAGCCGTCGAACGTGCCGGCGCGCATCGATCTGGGGCAGATGCTGCTTGGCGGCGGTGTGCCCGACCGGGCCGCGGAGCAGGTGAAGGCAGTGCTTGCCCAACAACCTGAAAATGCGGACGCCTACGCCTTGCGTGCTGCGATTGAACAGAAGAAGGGCGATCACGCCGCGGCTCTCTCTGATATTCAGCACGCTCTCACCATCGATCCCAAGCAGGCGAACTTCCACGCCATGCTCGCGGTCATCTCCAGCTCCGTGCCGCAGGAAACCGGTGTGAAGCCGGAAGAGGAGCTGCAGAAGGCTATCGCGCTCGACCCAAAGAGCGCTGCCGCCCACGGCATGCTGGCGACCCTGCTTGAGCGCCGCGGCGACAAAGCCGGAGCGGAGCAGCAGAACCTGGCTGCGGTCCAGGCCGATCCCAAGAGCCTTGAAGCGCGAGCGACTCTGGCGGGCTTCTACGTTCGCAATGGCGACAAAACTAAGGCAGAAGCCGTTCTGCGCAAAGCCGCCCAGGACATGGGCGACAAAGATGCCGCACCGGAACTGTTGCGCGCGTTCTACACGCAATCCAACATGGGGGACCAGGCGGTGCAGACCTTTGCCCAGCTTGCCGGTTCGCAGCCGAACAGTGTCCCGTTGCAACTAGCCTATGCACGCACGCTTCTGCAGAAGGGTGACTTCGCCAAGGCACAGCAGGTGGCGGACGGCCTCAACAAAACGCATAGCCAGTCCCCGCCTGTCGAAAATCTGAACGCGGTGCTGCTCGTGCACAATGGCAAAAACGCAGAGGCTCTCGACCTGATGCAGAAGGCGGTCAAGGCTGCCCCTGAGAGTGTGCCGCTGCAGTTGACGCTGGCCAGCCTGCAGGCGCAGGCAGGCAACACCGGTGCGGCGGAAACGGCCTTCCACGAGGCGGCACGGCTCGATCCCAGCAGCCTTGAGGCACAAGGTGGTCTTGCGTTGATCTCCAGCCGGCGGGGCGACAGCACCTTGCTTGCGCAGGTAGCGAACAACACCATCTCGCTGCATCCGGACTATGCGCCGGCATACCTCTGGCGTGGAACGGCCGAGGCCAACCAGGACCAGACCGAGCAGGCCGAAGCCGACTTCCAGACGGCCATGAAGAAAGATCCGAACAGCGCGCTGGCGTACGCCGAGTTAGGGCAACTCCGCTTGAAGCAGCAGCGCGTCGCTGAGGGCAGGGTGCTCCTGGAGCAGGCGGTCGAAAAAGACCCGAACGCCACCCAGGCGCTGAACCTGCTTGTCGGGCTGGATCTGGGAGCAAAGCAGACAGACAAGGCGTTGGCACGGGTGCAGGCGGCAATCGCCCGCTCGCCTAACAATGGTATTTTGTACAACGATCTTGCAGTGCTGCAGATGGGCACACGCGACTTCAACGGTGCCGTCGAAACGGCGAAAACCGCCATGAGGCTCGACCCCAACAGCATCGACGCCGTACAGACCTACTCGCAGGCGCTTGCCGCCGTAGGCCAGAGCGACCAGGCAATCGGCATTTGGGAAAAGTGGGTCTCCGCTCATCCTACCGATGCGCGCGCCTTCACGATGCTCGGCACGCTCGAAGAGGCCAAGGGCGATTCCGCAAAGGCGGCCGGCTACTACAAGAAGGCCCTGCAGATTGCTCCCAACTCACCGGTCGCCGCCAACAATCTGGCGTACCTGATGGTGGAGAACGGTGACAGTGTCGACGTGGCATTGTCCTACGCGCAGACGGCACACCGCGGCATGCCCAAGTCGACCTCCACGGCAGACACGCTGGCCTGGGTGTACTACCACAAGGCTGCCTATGCCTCCGCGCGCGACCTGCTCGAAGATGCTGTAAAGACGGAGCCCAACAATGCGTCGGCGCAGTACCACCTTGGAATGACGTACCTGAAGCTGAACGACAAGGCCAACGCGCAATTGCATTTGAAAGCAGCGCAGACTGCCGACCCCTCGTCGAAGTCGGCGCAGGAAGCAGGCAAGGCCCTGGCCCAGCTCGGCTAGGGCGTTTTATCTGGAGGGGTTCAGGCCAGAGGTCCAGGAAAGCGCAATCCTCGTTTCCGATTGCTGCAGGCGCGACATAGCGTTCCGCCACACCGGAACGTAAATTGGTCCTAAGCAAACAGCCGGGGTGGCAGCAGCGACTTCTCCTGCTGCCATCCCGGCTGTTGCGTGAAGCTATTTCTTCTCAAACGTGTCAGGCCGGTTTGCACCTGGACCACGCCTCGAAGGCCTGAACGCTTTCGGCAAAGCTGAACCGTCGCCCTCCGTAAGCACAGAAGAGAAAGGCCCAGACGCAAAAACTCCTGCACCGCATCGCGGTGCAGGAGTTTTCAAGCAAAAGCTTGCGCTTAGGCCAGGATGCGACGACGACGAACAATTGTGGTCGCTGCGCCGATCAGACCGGTACCGAGAAGCAGGAGCGAGCTAGGCTCAGGCGTCACGGTGCTGGAGATGGTGAAGCTGGTAACACCGGCCTGGGTCGAGGTCAGGGTAAAGTAGCCCTGGGTGGACGTGAAGCCGGTCTGGCTGAACGTGCCCGTACCCATCAGGTTTAGGGTGCCCTGCGCGTCGATAAAGGCGGTAGGCAATGCCTGAATCAGGAAGCTCAGCGTGCTGGTGCTGCTGCTGTTGCTGAACGCGGTGAACAGCGTGACAGGGTTGGTGGTGAAGTTGTTGTTGAACACAAAGCTGTTCAGCATCGCCAGGGTGAACTGGTAGGGCACCATCGTACCGGTCGAGCTGGTAACCGAGCCATTGACCTGGCGGTTCACGCCAGCGATGGTTGCGGTTGACGGAGCGGCAAAGGTAATGGAAGAAGAGTTAAACGAACCCGAGCTGCCCAGCGAGGCAGTTCCAGAGATCGAGTCCGCGAAGGCGGAGGAAACAGGCGCTACGGCGAGCACGGCTGCTACAGCGGCGAAACGGGTGAAGCTTGTCATTTCAGGAACTCCTGGGGAGATGTGTGCTACGGGAGTACCCAGTGGTCGTTCAACTTCGTATGCCGGGGATACACGCAGCGTCTAGCTAAGGGGTGAAATAGGTCCACCCGAAAAACAACCATGGAGACGATCTGCATCTTTCGTCTCACAAACAATGAAACTAAACTTTGTTTCTCCAACCTGTGTGGGAGGAACTGCCTAAAGGTATCACCACAACGGAAAAGTTCCATAGCTCTTTGGTAACTTTTTCTCAAGTTTTTTGGGTTACGTGTCGATACATGTTGGCAAGTAGAGAACTTTTGCTCTGTTTTCATGCAACTGCATGCGTCAACAATGTGCTATGCGCGAGAGATACTTGATGTGCTCAAAATCGGCCTGACGCAGCGGTGGTGACTTCAGACCCAATTAACGGGGTCACAGGAAAGGAAGGCTTGACCGCGTTTGTCAGTTTGTATTGAGAACTGTTTCATAAACCGCGACAAGGGCCGAAAGCATCGCCTCTGTGGTAAACAGGCTTACTACACGTTCGTATCCTGCGGCGCCCATGCTCGCTGCTTGTGCGTGGTCGCCCAGCAGATGCTCAAGGGCTGCGGCAAGCGCTGCCGGGTTTTCCGGTGGAACGATCAAGCCGGTCGTACCATCCAGCACGGCCTCTGCGTTGCCGCCGACGCGCGTCGCCACCACGGGAAGGGAACAGGCCATCGCTTCGATGATCGCGTTGGAGAACCCCTCACTGCGCGATGGCAGCACGAAGATGTCGCTCTCTTCTAAGAGGGCGCGAATGTTGTCCACATTTCCCAGGAACAGGAAGCGGTCGGCCACACCCGCCTCCATCGCGCGCTCCACGATCGCGGCGTGATGGACCGTGTCGAGCAGCGCGCCCGCAATCTTGAACGTTGCATCCGGAAAACGCTGCAGCACAGGGATGGCCGCTTCAACCAGCACATCGAAGCCCTTGACCGGCCTTACATTCCCTACCGAGACCAAGGTGCGGTACCGTGCGTTTTCTCTGGAGCGCCGAGGTGTCGTCTTGCTTTTCAGTAAAGGCAGGTCGATACCGTTGTAGAGCGTCTGCACCCGCTCGGGCGCGACGCCGTCGATTTCGATGCAGTGCTGTCGTACCTCCTCGGAGACCGCCAGTACGCGGTCCGGCATGCGGCGCAGCAAGCGATATGCGATCTCGTGCTTCCTGTCGCGCAGGATGCCCATGTCGCGGCGGCTCCAGATCAGGCGTATGCCCGGCACGGTCTTGGCTACGCCGCCCACCCACAGGTCTGAGCTTTCAAAGAAAGTCTGCACTAGCGCGATCTTCTGTTGACGAAGAAAGCGCCGCAGTTCGCGCGCGGCCTTCAGCGCGGCGAAGTCCCATGTGCGCTGTAAAGGCAACACATAGACGGGGCACGGCGGGTCTTTCAGGACTGGGCTGCGTGGATCGAGCGAAAGCGTCAGCACCGACACGCGGAAGCCCCACGCCGGTAGCAGCCTGGCCAGCCGCAGCACGACGCGTTCCCCACCGCCCAGGGTTGCGGAGAGCTGGTCCAATGCAAGCAGGATGTGCGGTCGTTCTGGGTTAGCCGACGCAGACGCGATTGCTCGTTCGTTTTGCGGCGAGGCGGCAAGAACGACCGCCAGCGAACTTTCCGCGTGGGCCACTACTGCGTGGTCCAAGCCAGGTGCGGTGGCACACGGGAGACGGTGCCGGTCAACTCGCCGGGATGGTCACTGCTTGCCGTTACCTCGGAAAGTTGGGTGGCACGCAGCACGGCGCCGCAAAGCACCCAGAGCAGGCCATTGATTTCCAGGTATGTCCACCGGTCACCAAACATGTTCGAGACCACACAGGAGACTACCGCAAGCAGGAAACCCAGACCAAGTGCGCGGTAGAGCGGGTCGTTGCCCTTGCGGAAAAGCCGGAAGCCGGCCAGGAGCAACTGCACCAGGATCGCGATGGCGAACGCACCCCCGATCACGCCCGTTTCCACCAGCACTTTCACGTACCAGTTGTGCGTATCCTTCAGGTTTGCGGTATGTTCCCCGAACTGGAAGGTCGCATAACCGCGACCGAAGACCGGGCTGCTCAGGAACATTTCACGAGACTGCGTCCAAAGATCGACGCGTTCCTGTGCCGATGCCTCAAGCTGGCCACTGGAATCGGTTGTCATCGTCACACGCTGGGTCACCGCCGCGGGCACCAGCGACTGCCACGTAAGCAGAAATGCGGCGAGCACAACCAGCAGCTTGCGGTCTTTCAGTACCGCAAGTACGGCTGCACTCAGCAGGATTGCCAGGTAGGCACCGCGTGAAAAGGTGTACAGCGTCGTCACGACGGTGAGCCCTACCAGGCAATAGCACGCGAGCTTGACTTTCTTCCGTTTCATGAACTGCGCAAATCCCCAGAAAAACATGGCGAATTGCGCCAGAAAGGCACCCAGTTCATTCACGCCGAAAGCGAGTGGACCGGGATCTCGCTTGTTCTCATCAAAGGTCGTCCAGCTTCGGGAGAGGCTGTTGAGCAGCGCACTCTTATCAATCAGCAATAAGGAAATACCTGTGATCAGAATTACGGTGCGCACTGCCTTAC
>CALMAP010000066.1:8950-15126 GCA_937859825.1 uncultured Terriglobus sp.
CTTACGGTCTTCGACCACGAGACCCGCGGCCACCAGCAAGAGCGGCAGCATCATGTAGTCTTTCCAGGTGACGAAGTTCACGTCGGAAAGCCAGAGGGGCGTAGGCGCGCCGCTGATGATCGAGCCAATCCAGAGAGAAAGATACAGATATAGGCCGAATAAAAACCAAGTGAGGTATAGCTTGGACGGTGGCAGCCGCTTGCCCTTGAGAAGCGCTCCCACCAGAACACACAGTACAAGGACCGTGAGCATGTTGCCGCCCAGCGGGTAGTCGTTGAAGTGGTCGCGCATGGTGCGGTAGGGCAGAAACGGCAAGGTGTAGTACAGACCCAGCAGGGGCCTGCCACTCAGCGACAGCACACACATGACCCAGAAGCCCAGGTAAGCGATGAGGGGAACGAGATGGCCGATTCCTGTGCCCACGACAAATTCCTCGAAGAAGACCGGCGTC
Source organism: uncultured Terriglobus sp. (assembly GCA_937859825.1). Lineage (GTDB taxonomy): Bacteria > Acidobacteriota > Terriglobia > Terriglobales > Acidobacteriaceae > Terriglobus. Next base: position 9,402 of record CALMAP010000066.1, read on the forward strand.
CGTCGGGACTACCTGGTCCATACTTTGCTTCTGCCCAGCACGGCGTTGCGAAAGGCAAGCAGCGCGGCATAGTTCAGCAGAACAAAGGTGTGGGCGACCGCGACTGGCCGCACTGTTTGTAAACGGGGCAAAAGCGTTCCAGCCGCCGCGAATCCGTAGAATACCACCTGGAAAAACAGAAAAGTGCCCATCTGCAGGCCACCCGCGAGCGCGCTGCTTACCAGCATGGCGGTCAGTGCAAAAGGTACGGCAAGGCGCAGCAGCTTGTGGCTGACGAATCGAAAAAGCAGCGGATTGCCCGGCGTGAGCAGCCACGGTGCAAGCTTCACCAACTGGTAATTGCCCGTAAGCGTGCGCACCTTGCGTGAGAACTCTTTGCCCGGATCGTTGAAGATGGTATCGACAGCCATTGCCCGTGGTTCGAACAGAACGCGATGTCCCTTGCGTGCCACATTCATCGGCACCAGCACGTCATCCAGCAGCGTACCCGCGGGCAGTGGCACGTACAACTCACGCCGCACAGCATAGATGGCGCCAGTTACGCCAACCACTGAGCCGGTTTGCGCCTCCAGCTTGCGCACCAGTTTTTCGATCTTCCAGTAGATGCCGAGGCCGCTGGCCTCGCCTCCGTCCGCCGGCTCGAGATGCAATTCACCACTGACCGCACCCACCGTCGTATCGAAGAAAGCCATAACCAGGTGGCGCAGGGCATCCTGTGCGATGCGCTGACGGACGTCGCACAGGAAGAGCAGCTCGCCCGTAGCTTGAGCGACGCCGTGGTTCAGCGCCGAGCTTTTTCCTTCAGGCTTTGCAAGCAGCACCGATGACACATCCGGGCGGTGTGCTTCAAGCACCTCTGCCGTTCCGTCAGTCGAGCCGTCTGACACGACGACAATCTGCAGCAACTCCGGGGGGTAGTCCAACGCGCGAAGGTTCGCGAGTTTTGCCGGAAGGTTGATCGCTTCGTTGTGCGCTGCCATCACCACGGAAACGGTGGGAAGAATCGCCGCGGTATGCACAGGCTTTTTGCGGAAACGTGCAAGCACAACCAGCAGCAGGGCATAGCCGAAGTAGGTGTATGCCACAAACGCCAGACTGAGCCAGAATACCAGTGCCATGGTCGCCTGCGGCCTCCTCTACCAGTATGCGCAATCGGGGCGCACCACTTCCTGCATCGGCGAACGACGCCCCGGCTTGAGACGTGCCGCGGAAGAAATCACCGCATGCGCGCGTGGGCACACTCTGCGGTCTGGAACGGGCATGTACTGTGAGAGCCATGCGCACCCTCATTCTGCTCGCCACCCTGCTTGCATGCACGCCTCCCGCGTTTGCAACCGATTACACCGTTCCGGCAACCGCCAAAACCGTGGAGTGGGGTCACTACTCTGCCACGGCCGCGCCCGCCATCACCGTGAAGAGCGGCGATCGTGTGACGATGCAGACGCTTTCCACCTGCGGTCCGACGGACCGCCTCGTGGCGCGCGGCGTCAAGGCGGAGCAGGTTCCGCCGTACAACACCGAGGTGTACGCAAATTATCCCGAGAAGGACAAAGGCCCGGGCGGCCATATTCTCACCGGTCCGGTTGCGATCGACGGGGCCGAGCCGGGCGATGTTCTCGAGGTGCAGATCGAGAAGATCACCCTCGACGCCGACTTTGCCTGCAACGGCTTCGGCCTGCACCGGGGCTTTCTGCCCATGGAGTTTCCTTACAGCCGCCAGCGAATTATTCCGCTGGACCGGATGAAGATGATCGGGCACTTCGCCCCCGGAATTGACATTCCGCTGCACCCATTCTTTGGCAGCATGGGCGTCGCTCCAGGTGCGGGACGCGTCGACAGTGCCCCTCCGTTCGCACATGCGGGCAACCTCGACAACAAGGAACTGGTTGCAGGCACCACGCTCTACATTCCCGTGGCCGTGAAGGGTGCGCTGTTCGCCGCTGGCGATGGCCATGCCGGGCAGGGCAATGGAGAAGTCGACATCACGGCGCTCGAGACGTTCCTCACCGGCACCTTTCGGCTCGTGCTGCACAAAAAGGCTCCGCTGCTATGGCCGCGCGCGGAGACGCCGACCCACTACATCAGCATGGGCTTCAGCCCCGACCTGAAGGAGGCGACGGAGCATGCATTGCGCGACATGATCGATTTCCTCGTGATGGAAAAGCACATGACTCGTGACGACGCCTACATGCTCGCAAGTGTTGCGGTCGACCTGGATATCACCCAGCTTGTAGACGGTAACGTGGGCGTACACGCCATGTGCCCAAAGGAAATTTTCAGGTAATACCCAAAAGATCACAAAAGTGTAAAGACGGCTTGACGGAAGTTGTACGGGGCTCTAAATTTGGGACTCATCACCAGATTTGTACGCGGTTTGCGCCGCAACCGGTTTGCGAATTGTTTGTGCCTACCGGCAAGTGTTTCTATTCTTGGAGTCTGTCCATGTCGCTTGCTTCTCGTCTTACACGCAGTGCCGCTGCCTTCCTGGTAGCGCTGCCGCTGATTGCATCTGCCCAGGGCCGCATTACCGCGCACCCCGAGACTCGGGTGCTGGCCAAGGTCAACCCTGCCGTGAAAAAGACCCTCACCGGTCAGGTTCCGCAGGCCCTCAGCAAGGCTGCTATTGGCAGCCGTCTGGCTTCGTCTACCCGCATGGACCGCATTCTTCTGATGCTGCAGCCGTCCGGCGCGCAGGAAGCGGCGCTGCACACCCTGGTGGACGCCCAGCAGGACAAGAACTCCCCGAACTTCCACAAATGGCTCACACCTGAGATCTTTGGCCAGACCTTCGGCGTGGCCCAGACCGACATCGACAAGGTCACAGCCTGGCTGCAGGACAGCGGCTTTACTGTCAACCAGATCACCCCCAGCCGCCGCGTCATCGAGTTTTCTGGCACGGCAGGCCAGGTCGAGTCTGCGTTCCAGACCGAGATGCACTCCGTGACGCTCGAAGGCGAAGCACACGTCTCGAACACGACCGAGATCTCCGTTCCTGAAGCGCTCGCGCCGGTCATTCGCGGTATCGCGCGCCTGAACAACTTTGCACCTAAGTCCAACGCAAAACTCGCGGGAACGACCACGCTGCAACGTCCTACGAGCGTTTCAACCATGTCGGATGGCATTACACCCAACCTGACTGGAGGTACGGGTGTCCACTATGTCGGACCGGGTGACGTGGCCACCATTTTCAATGCAACGCCGCTTACCACCGCCGCGACTCCAATCCGTGGCACAGGCGTTACGATTGCGGTCCTCGGCAGGACCGCAATCAATTTGGGCGATGTGGCGACGTTCCGCGGCGTCTTCGGACTGCCTGCCAAAACCCCGAAAATCACCCTCGTCGGCGGCGATCCGGGTCTGAACGGTGACGATACCGAAGCCTACCTTGATGTCGAGTGGGCCGGCGCAGTCGCTCCCGACGCGGACATCAACTATATCTACAGTTCGCCCTCGCTCAGCGGCGGCGATATCGATGCAGCTGGCCTCTATGCCGTCAACAACAACATCGGCGACATCATTTCGCTCAGCTACGGCGGTTGCGAGGCCAACCTTGGAGCAAGTGGTACGGCTTTTTGGAACACGCTGTGGGAGCAGGCGGCAGCCCAGGGGCAGACAGCACTCATCAGCTCCGGCGATAGTGGTGCGGCTGGTTGCGATTCCTCCAGTGCCGCTTATGCCACGCACGGCTACGGCGTAAATGCTCTCGGTTCCTCTTCCTACAACGTTGCCGTCGGCGGAAGCATGTTTGTCGACTACAACCCTTCGACGTACTGGAGCAGTACGTCGGCCCCGCCGTCGTATGTCAGCGCTCTCAGCTACATTCCTGAAGCGGCGCTGAACCAGGGTCGTCTCACCACAACGCTGCTGAGCAGCGACTCGACAACAACCACGACCGGATCGGGTATCTTTGCGGGTGGCGGCGGCGTTAGCATGTACACGGCCCGCCCGTCATGGCAAACCGGCTCCAACATTTCCTCTACATCCGATCCCACAGCGCTGGACGGCTCCGCACTTCCGCTAGGCACCTCGGTAAGCGGCCTGCATCGGCTCGTCCCAGATCTTTCGCTCATCTCCGCCTATGGTCATGATGGTACCCTCTTTTGTGCGGGCGGTATCTGCTCCGTCGGCACGTCCGGCGGCTACGTCCGGGCAGGTATTGTCGGTGGAACCTCCGTAGCGACGCCCGTAATGGCGAGCGCGCAGGCGCTGATCAATCAGGTAAACGGCGGCCGCCAGGGTAACGCGAACTACTACTACTACAAGCTCGCATCCAACCAATACACAGCCTCCACCACGGCCTGCCAAGCCCCGAACGGCACCGCGGCAAACCCGACGGTCACGCTGCCCGCAGCGACCTGCAACTTCCATGACATCATCGCCGGCGACATTATCGTGCCGACTGCAAGTTCAGGTTCCGCCGGTATCGGTTTCCGCTCTGCTGCCGGCTTTGACGAGGCTACCGGTCTCGGCTCGGTCAACATTGCAAACGTGGCAAACAACTGGTCCAGCGTAACCTTCAACGCCACCAGCACCACTCTTTCGCTCACTCCCGCAACGGGCATCACCCATGGCGCTTCGCAGACGGCCACCATACAGGTCACCCCTGCTTCCGGTTCCGGCACTCCGACCGGCGATGTCAGCCTGATCGTCTCGGCAAATACCGCGACCGGTCAGCCTCAGGTGTTCCAGCTCAGCGGCGGCACGGTAAACGGCATCGTGAACAGTCTGCCTGCGGGCACCTACACCGTATACGCGCATTATGCGGGTGACGGTACCTACGCCTCCAGCAACTCAGCGCCCGTGGTTGTAAGCATCAGCAGTGAGAGCAGCACCACCAGCCAGGCCGCATATCAGATCACCTCTGCCGGTGCTGTAAATGCGATTTCTACCTTCACGTACGGTTCGGGCGAACTGTACCTCGACACCAACATCGCGGGTGCGTCCGGCAACGGAACACCGAGCGGCACGGTGACCTACACCATCACCCGCAACGGCTCGGCACTCGCGCCGGTCACCGCAGGAGTGGACACCTTCGCAAATGCGTACCTGATCTCGGGTCCGTCGTATACGAACTTCTACCTCGCGGCGAACTACCCAACGCTCACCCCGGGCAGCTACTCCGTAACGGGTACTTACTCTGGCGACACCAGCTTCACCGGCTCGTCAGCAACCACGACCTTCACCGTTACCCAGGCGACTCCGACGGTAAGCTTTACGGCCGTAAGTTCTCAGATCACATCAGGGGCCACAGCGACCCTGAACTACTCCATCACGACGCCAGCGGCGGCCACACCGGCTTCTGGCACAGTCACATTTACCGATACGACGACCGGTTCCAATCTTGGGACTGCAAGCCTCAGCAACGGTGCGCTGGTCTTCACAACCACTGCGATCACAACGAGCGGAGCGCATACGATCAGCGCTGTCTACTCGGGTGATACAAACTACGCCACGGCCACTTCCACGGCCTCCATCACGGTTGCCACCAACACCGCTCCGACAGTTACCGTCGGAACCTCAGGTACGTTGACCTCAGGCTCGGCGATCAACCTAATAGCATCGCTTTCCTCGGCAGCGTCGGCATCTACGCCTATCCGCTTCTACGACGGCAGCACGCTGCTTGGCACAGCAAATGTCGCCAGCGGTGGTGTCACAGCAACCCTTGCGTCGCGTTACTATACTGGCGGAACCCACACGTTCAAGGCGATCTTTGCAGGCAACAGCT
>CALMAP010000066.1:15136-16383 GCA_937859825.1 uncultured Terriglobus sp.
TTGCCAAGAACACGACGACCTTGACGCTTGGGGTACCAACTCCGGCAAATTACGGCAGCGTTCCGGTCAATGCAACCATTGTCCGCGCTCTCGCACCTTCCTCGACTCTGGCGACGAGCATCCCTGTAACCGGAACTGTGACCTTCTACGAGGGTTCAACCGTTCTTGCAACTGCCACGCCGGTGTACGATCCTTCGGGCTATCTCTACTACGTAGCGAATGCAACCTTCAACAATCTGTCAGTTGGCAGCCACTCTGTCTACGCGGTATATAGCGGCGACACGAGCTACACCACCGCGACCTCAAATACCAATACACTCGTCATCAACAAGGGCAATCCGGCAATCTCGGTCAACCCGACGTCACTGACCCAGTACGCTACGACCACCAGCGTGTCGGTTCTCGTGAACTACGGGGGCGTTGCTCCGACGGGTGCTGTGACCATCTCCATCGATGGCGGCAGTCCTGTAGCGGCAACGTGCACAGGCAGCGCTTCTCCGCTGGTCTGCACCGCCAGTGTCCCGACCTCATCGCTCTCCGCTGGTGCGCATACCGCCACAGCGACGATCGTCGGTGACTCGAACTACAACGCCGCTTCGGGATCCGGTGCAGTCACGGTGGTTGCCAGCATCGCTACTGGCGCTGCTGTCATCACCTCGCCCACTCCCGGAAGCACCCTCACCGGGTCCACCGTCACCTTCAACTGGACGACAGGAACGAACGTAGGCAACTACGTGGTGTACGTTGGCACGCAGCCCGGTGGCCTGGACATCTTTGCAGGTACTCCGGTCTACACCACCTCACAGACAATCAGCGGGCTGCCTGTGAATGGTTCCACCATTTACGTCCGGCTCTTCTCGATGATAAACGGGAGCTACGTTTACAACGACTACACCTAAACGGCCGCGACCCAGGGAACAAAGGGTGTCATCACTTCACCCACCCCTGGGAGCACTCTCCCCGGGTCTACCGTTACCTTCACCTGGACTCCAGGCGTTGGGGCTAGCCAGTACGTTGTGTACGTAGGCAGACAGCCCGGTGGGCTGGACATCTACGCAGGGAACCCGGTCTACACAAACTCGCAGACCATCAGCAACATTCCAACCGACGGCTCAACCATCTACGTGCGTCTCTTTACTTACGTCAATGGTGGCTATCAGTACAACGACTACACCTATACCGCTGGCTCGTCCCCGCCTTAACCCCACACTCGACAAGCAACCGCGCGCCCCCGACGAAGGCCCGGC
>CALMAP010000066.1:16393-23523 GCA_937859825.1 uncultured Terriglobus sp.
GTATCTGCCCGGCCGATGCTTGTTGAAGAACATTCTTTGTTGCCGGTGCGATCCTAAATGCTTGTGAAGAGTTGCGAAACGATGGCTGTTTGCGGAGCCTAACCCCGGATGCCTTTGCGCCGCAACCCATTCCATAAAAGTGAAATCAGCGTCCTGTAATGCCGCGTATGTAACGGGTTCAAGAGCAAGGCATGAACGGCATCACGCAGCGCCTGGATGGTTCTGCCCTGCGCGCCTAGTGTTTCTGCCCGCTGCCGATAGATGCTGCTCACGGCAATTCTGCGTGCCGTCTCATCGCAGCTGGCAGATCCCCGATGCTTCTCGACAAATCGCATTTGAGCGTCGAACATGCGCTGACCTCCGGTCGTCAGAGATCCTTGTGAGCGCCGGTAGAGCGCAATAATTTTTGGGACACGAACCACATCGCTCTTCTGTGCAATGCGTAACCAGAGATCGCGGTCTTCCGAGGCGTGCATGGTTTCATCAAAGGCTCCGGTGCTGTTCAGCACCGCTCTTCGAACAGTAACGGTCACGCATGGCACGTCAACCGACCGCGTATAGAGCGAACGCGCAACGCGGCCTTCAGCGCCGGAATGGAGCTGGTCATGCGTGCTGATGACCTTGCCCATATCGTCGATACAGGAAACGAACCCATAGCTCAAGCCAGCATCCGGGTGTTGGTCCAAAGCCCGGACGGAGAGTTCCAGCCGCTCCGGCAGCCATACGTCGTCCCCATCCATCATCGCAATGTATTCCGAGTCGGAGGCGTGGATGGCTGCGTTTCTAGCCGCAGACACTCCCTTGTTGCTCTGAGTCAAATGAAGTAACCGCCTGCCGAGACGTGCCGCGTAGTTCCTGGCAATTTCATCGGTGTCGTCGGTACTGCCATCGTCAACAAGAACGATGCGCCAATCCTGGAACGTTTGCGCGATGACGCTCTCCAGTGACGTGGCTAAAAAGCGGCCGGCGTTGTAAGCGGGAACAATTACATCGACTTTCGGCATGACTTTACCGATGCCTTGGTACAGAAGATTGCACCAAAGCGGCTGCCCTCGCCAGGAGATAGGTTGCGTAAAGCACGAACAATTGTGGAATCGCGGAAGGCCGGCCGCGCGGGATCGCCTTGGCAAACGCCAGCATAAGTGCGGGCAGCAGCAGAAGGAGCAAGGGCACAAGAAACAACAATGGCCTTAAAAAATAAAGCGCCATCCCAAGACCCACAAGGGTCACAAGGCTGAACACTGCCACATAGAAGCTGAGCGCAAGCAAAGGCAGGTAGGTCAGCCGCGGCAGATTGCTTACGAACATCTTCAACACGTGCTTGCCATGCCATCGGTTCTGCAGATAGAAACGGCGCAGGCCTTCTGGCACGCCATAGTGCAGAACACTTAAATCCGGGTACGCCTCGACTCGAAGACCATGTTGCCTGGCGCGGTTGCACAGCTCAACGTCTTCACTTGTCTGCTGTGCAGCGCTGAACTTTCCTATTTCTTCAAAGCTGCTTTTGTAAAGCCAGAGATTGCCGCTTGGAATAAAGGGAACCGGTCCCTCAACCTGCCTGGCCTGGAACTGCTCCCACACCGTTGATACCCAACCGGCTGAGGCCGGTGTGCTGTAGTAAGCGCCCCATACCATGTTTTGCGAACCGATCGATGCTCCCGCCCGCAGCCAGTGCCGCGGCACAACACAGTCACAATCAAGAAAGACAAGAATGTTGCCGCGCGAAAGCGACGCGCCAAAATTACGGACATCAGCGATGCTGCCACCGAGCTTCGAGACGACGCGAAGGTTCAGCCTTTCGGCGAAGCCACTGGCCACGACAACGGTCCTATCTGTAGAACCGTTGTCCACCAGGACGACTTCGAAGCGGTCCCGCGGGTAATCCAGTGCTGCCAGTGCGGTGAGAGCCGCCGGCAGATGGCGCTCTTCGTTGTATGCCGGCATCACGATCGAGATGAGGGGCAGATCTTGCTGTGCTGTGGTCTCAGCGTCAGACATCACCGGCTCCTCGCGTGAAAATGGCCCAAGGCATGTCGGTAAAGGTCGAGATAATCCCTTGCCATCTGTGTGTCGGAGAAGGCAGAGGAGACCCGTTCCGCGGCGGCAGTCGCAAGACGTGTGCGTAACTCTGCCGAGCGCAGAAGCCGCACTGTCGCCGCGGCCATGGCGGCAACGTCCGTTGGCTGCACCAGCAGGCCGGTCACACCGTCTTCCACCAGAATAGGCACGTCGCCCACTGAGGTGGCCACTACGGGCAACTTGCCCGCCATCGCTTCCATGAGGCCGACCGGAAGGCCTTCCGTACGCGAAGAAGACCGCAGCACGTCCAGTTGAGCGTATACGTCCGGCATGTCGTCGCGCCGTCCCAGCAGAACAACATGGTCTTGGAGGCCTTGGACAACGAGCGATCGTTCGATGGTTGACCGTTCAGGCCCGTCGCCCGCTACAAGAAAGCGTGTGTCCGGTACTTCCTGAAGCACGGCTCCTGCAGCTTCGACGAAGAGATCGATGCCCTTCTCCCATGAGAGTCTGCCGGCGTAGCCCACGGTCAGCGGATTGACCGGTACACGTGCTGCCCGCTGAAACGGAACGACATCAATGCCGTTCCGAATCATGTGAATCAAAGATCCGGGAACCCCGCTCTGCACCAGCCGCTGCTGCACGTCTGCCGATACGGATGCAATCGCGTCAAAACGCCGCAGGACCATTCTGTCCAGCCATCCGTAGACACGCGTCGCAACGTCGGTATCGCACCAGTTATGGCAGGTTGAAATCAGTGGCATCTGTGCATGTCGCGCCGCGAAGTAGCCGTAGATGTCTGCTTTGTATCCGTGGGTGTGCAGCAGATCTGCATGAACGGAGTTCGAGAGACCGGCAAGGGCGCCAGCGGTCGCTACGTCGACACGACCATTTGCGGTCACGAGATGCGTTTCGATCCCTGCGGCCTTTGCTGCTTCATACAATGCTTGGTTCGGCTGCGCGGTGTTGTGAAAGACCGCGAGCGCTGCGCTGCCCGGCACATCGCGGTTCATGGCGCGGCAAAGCGCCAGCACCACCGCCTCCGCACCGTACATGCCTGCGCTGCTGATGGCGTGCAGCACTTTCATGCGTCTGCCTCGGCGCGGTTGACCACACGCCACAGCGATGCATACGCGCGGTCGCCCAGCAGCCGCTTGAGTGCGGTCTTCACCTGATCCTGCCGTTCCAGTCCACGCAGCACTGTGCCGTCTTCGGCGAGCAGGCCGCGCAACCACTCTGCCGTGGCGTCGCGACGGATGTTCAATCTACCGATCAGACCGTCCTGCCCGGGGACGGAGGTTTGTGGCCGCGACGTGAAGAGCCGGGTATAACCAGCCTCCGCACAGGCATCCAGAACACGCGCGTTGTAACGGCCGCCGGGAAACGAGAGCGCCGTGATCGTTGTGCCTAGCCGGTCTTCAAGCAGAGCGCGGGTGTCACGCAGTTCTTTTTGCAGCCCGGCGGCGTTGCAGTGGGTCAGCAGAGCGTGGCTCCAGCCATGCGCGCCGATTCCGTGGCCAGCCGCGTGCAGGGCCGCAGCCTGCCGCCAGTCCAGGTAGTCCGCCCGTTGTTCGATCCAGCCTGCCGTCAGGAAGAACCATGCCTGAAGGTTATGTTCACGCAGCAGCGGCAGCGCGTAATCATGATTGGAGCGGTGGCCATCGTCGAAAGTGATTTGTGCCTGCACAGGTTCGCTGCTTGCATTACGCATCGCGGCGATCAGCGCAAGGTGTTCCGCAAAGCGGCTTGTGTCCATGCCATACGCATAGGCGCGGGTGTCCGTGTGCAACTCATGATAGAGCAGGTAAAGCTGCCGGGCTGCGTGATGGTTCTGCATATGGATTGAACGATGAAGGCGGCTTTGCTGTGGTTCTGCCACGCGCTCCTGAAACTTCCTCTAGTATAGGAAACCGATATCGCGAACATTGCAGGGAATGCGCGGGTGTCGTGCTATCGGACAAGAACAGGGGAGCGCGGAAGTGTTGAGCCATTCGCAGATTGTCCGCGCCGATGCCTTTCGCCATACCGGCAGCACGGCGCGCAAGGCATTTTGGTCAGCGTTGCTTCGTACCCCCGGCTTCCGCTTTACCTACGTGATGCGCAAGGTTGCCGCTCTGGCGCCGCGAAGGAAATCGCCCGCGGTGTTCGCCTACTTGTTCTATCGCGTTTGGTTTCACAGGCTTCGGTTTCGGTACGGCCTTGATATCTCTCCCCAGACAAAGATAGGGCCGGGGTTTTATATCGGGCACTTCGGTGGCGTTGTGATCAGCCCTTACGCGGTCCTGGGCAGTAACGTGAATGTCGCGCAGGGCGTGACGATCGGTGCCATAAGCCGCGGAGAAAAGAAAGGCACACCCACGCTCGGCGATCGTGTCTGGGTCGGGTCTCACGCCATTGTGGTCGGCAAGATAACGATCGGCGACGACGCTCTGATTGCACCGGGCGCATTCGTGAATTTCGATGTGCCCCCGAACTCGGTCGTGCTGGGGAATCCTGGGAAGATTGTTTCGCAAACAGGCTCGGTGGGGTACATCAACAACATCGTCGATCCCGAACGCGGGGTGCAGTAGCGGTCCGGTTCAGGCTGCGGCAGCCTGGCTTCGGCGGTCCCTCAGATAGCCATAAGCTAAGGGTAGTTCGCGAAGAAAGACGATTCCCAGTCCCAACGCCAGCAGCGGCAGCAGCGCAATCATCTGCATGGTGAGCACGCGCAGGCTCGGGGTGTTCCAATGTGACTCCGCCCAGAAGCAGCCGAGCGCAAACGGTAGCACTGCTGCGATTGGCCGCAGCCATGCCTGCAGCACAAAGGTGAGCGAACTTATACGCAGCTCACGGCACAAGTAGTGCGGCCAGAAAAAGAGGGAGGTTATGGTAGTCGGCAGCGCGGTTCCAAGGGCCACACCGATTACACCGTAATGTCTTGCGAGCACGATGCTCAGGGTGAGATTTGTAATCCCTTCTGCGACGGTGATCCACGCAAGCGGGCGTTGCTTGCCAATGGCAAGCGCAAGACCATTCGCGCTGGAGTTGGCCAACATGGCTGCCGCAGCAATCACCAGTACCTGCAGGATCGGGTAAGCCTGGTCCGCGAAGTGCCCGCTGATCCAGATGCGGAAGACCGTGTGCCCACGCGTTAGCAGCACCGCCGCTACGGGATACGTGACCAGCAGCACCGCCTGGGTACCGTGCAAGTGCAACTGCTGTAGCTTGCGCTGGTCGTTGCCGGCGGCGTAGGCGCTTGCCATGGGCATAAAGTTCTTCAGGATGGCGATGGCCACCTGCCGCAGATATTCCACCATCTTTGCGGCGACGGCGTAGTAGCTTACGGCAGCTGCGGTGATGAATGCGCCGACCACAAGATTGTCCGCGTAGAGGATCATCTGACCTGCGGCATTCAGCAGCAGCACGTAAAAGCTGAAGTTCCAGAGCGAGCGCAGCAGCTCTTTTTGCGGCATGCCGAGCGTCAGCTTCAGGGTGGGGTACTGCCGGTAGCAGGTCGCCGCGATGATGAGGTTGATGGTCATCACCACCGTGAACTGCCACAGCGCCATGCTGATCAGGCTCCGCCCCAGCAGCAGAATCGGCACAAGTCCGATGCTGGTGGCGAGCGTTTGCAGCAGCTCAAACATGCCCAGCAGGTCGAACCGTCCGAGGCTTGAAAGCACCGCCGCGTAGATGCTGAATACCAGCGTGGACGAGAGCGTTGCCGCAGCAAGCAGAATTGTGATCTGCGCGGTGTGCTGATACTCCGCAGGAATGTGGAACAGGCGAGGCAGGAAGACCACCATCAGGCAGGCGATCGCCATGATTGCCGCCGCCGTCATGACCCGGATCCACAATGCGGCTGAGACGACGCGATTTACCTCCGCGTGGTCGCCACGTGCGTGTGCCTGCACGGAGAAGCGAAGCACCGTCGACCGCAGACCTAGGTCCATGATGTACATGTACGAAACGCTGGACTGCACAAGCACCCATACGCCATAGCCTGTTTCCCCCAGATGGTGGATCAGGAACGGCGACATGAACACGCCGATCACAATCGACGCAAGGGTTGCGCCCCAGCCAAAGAGAACGCCGCCTGTGAACCGCTTGAGTGAGACCATGTGCGGCGTGCCTCAGTTCGGCCGAAGGCTCTGCTCCAGGTGGGCTCTGCAGTCAAGCCTGGGCAGAAGGTTTCGGCGCGAAAGGCCGTGCTTTCTCAAGCGAAGGAGCAGCATGTGGGCGAGTACCGTGAAACGGTGGTTTTCCAGAATGCGCGTGGGCAGGGGCCACTGCAGAAACGACTGCAATGCAAAAGCCCAGTCAAGGTCGCTATTCAATTCACGCAGCCTGACCGCCGTAAAGTAGAAGACGCGGGCCTGAATGCGTCGGCGCCAAAGCCATTGCTTCCACTTTGGGACGCCGTCCAGAAAGTCCCCATCCACCATGCGAAGCACGCTGGCATTCATCTTCAGAAAGCTGGTGCTGGTGGTATTCGCCTCGTGCCAGCGGTACAGGGTGAGTGCTTCGTCGATCTCTTGAAATGCGCTGCCGGAGAACCTGCGCATCAACCGCCACCACAGGTCCCAGTCGTCGATGCCGAAGAAGCCACGAAAGCCACCGGCCTCAAGCAGCGCGGAACGCCGGATGATCGTTGTGGAGGGCAGGACAGGTTGCCGGTAGCGCAGCGCCTGTGGCAGCAGGCGGCTGGGTAGAACCGGCACGTCTTTCGTGGAGCCGTCGCGATAGAGATAGCGAAAGGTCGAGTAGACGAAAAGTTTCTCCGGATGTGCCTCCAAGATCGCCATCTGCTTCTCGAGCTTGTCCGGCAGCATCAGGTCGTCGTGGTCGAAAAGTGCGATGTATTCGCTGTGCGCTTCACGGACACCGGTGTTGCGGGCCCCCGCGATGCCCTGATTAGCCTGCCGAACATAGCGCAACCGGTCGCCGTAAGACTTGACGATCTCTTCTGTGCTGTCCGTGGAACCGTCATCGACGATCAGGATTTCGTCTGGCTGGCGTGTTTGCGCGAAGACGCTCTCCAGCGTCTCCCGCAGATATGTGTCGGAGTTGTACGCCGGAATCAGGACCGTGACGGAAAGACGGGACGGACCGTGTGTTGATTGCGCGAG
>CALMAP010000067.1 GCA_937859825.1 uncultured Terriglobus sp.
AGCGCAGAAATGGATCGCCAGCTTGAACCCCATGCAACTGTCGAGACGGTGGAAGAAGAACGAGCCATTGTTGATGGCGACTGGGCTGAAATTCGCTTCATCGGCAAGCGCCGCGAGACGGACGAGAGCACGCCTGCCCCGGAAGTAGAAGACCGCACCGAAGACGTGCAAGGCGACGACGTGCTGGTGGAAGTGGGCGGCAAGAACACTCTTCCCGCGTTCTCCGAGGCGCTACGCGGGAAGAAAACCGGCGAGCAGTTCTTCGTGGAGGTGGACTACCCCAAGGAGTTCGGTGACCTGCGCCTTGCAGGCCAAACTGTGAATTACGACGTAACAGTGCAGGCCATCAAGCGCAAGACGTATCCCGAGAAGGACTCCGACTTCGCGAAGCAGTTTGGCGAGCACGAGAGTTGGGACGCCTTCGAAAACAACGTTCGCGAAGGCCTGACCAAGCGCAAGCAGCAGGCAGCCGAGCAGGACGCCAAGAGCAGGCTTGTGGATTCGCTCACCGAGCGCTTCCACTTCCCCGTTCCCGAAAGCTTCGTCCAGCAACAGATCGATGTTCGCCTGGAGCGTGGCCTGCGCGCACTCGCGCAGCAGGGTATGCCGGAAGAGCAGATGCGCCAGCTTGATTTTGTCCGCTTGCGCGAAGCTCAGCGTGACGAGGCAATCAAAGAGGTAAAAGCCTCTCTTCTGCTGGATGCGATTGCCGCCAAGGAGAACATCGAGGTCAAGGAAGACGATGTGCAGCGCGAACTGATGATGATGTCCATCCAGTCTCGTGAGCCATTTGAAAGCCTGCGCCAGCGCCTGGCCGAGGATGGCACGGTTGGCCGGATCCGTGAGCAGATGCGCCGGGAGCAGACCGCCACCCAGCTCTACGAAAAAATTGCATAACAGGGCACTTCAGGAAACGAGGAGAGTATGGGTCTAATTCCAATGGTGCTCGAGCAGACGAGCCGGGGTGAGCGTTCTTACGACATCTACAGCCGTCTGCTGCGCGACAACATCATCTTTCTGGGTACGCCAATCGATGACAACGTGGCGAACGTAATCATCGCGCAGTTGCTGTTCCTCTCCGGCGAAGACCCGGAGAAGGACGTGCAGCTTTACATCAACTCGCCGGGCGGCTCTGTGAGTGCGGGCATGGCGATTTACGACACCATGCAATACATCAAGAACGATGTGTCTACCCTGTGCATCGGTCAGGCCGCCAGCATGGGTGCCTTTTTGCTGATGGCGGGCAAGACGGGCAAGCGCTTTGCTCTGCCGAACTCCCGCATCCTGATCCACCAACCGCTCATTATGGGTGGGGGCATTCAGGGTCAGGCCACTGAAATTGACATTCACGCCAGAGAGATCCTTCGCCTGCGTGAGCGCATGAACCGCATCATGGCGCAACACTCTGGTCAAACATTCGAGCAGATCGAGCGCGACACCGATCGTGACTTCACCATGGGTGCCGAGCAGGCAAAAGATTACGGCATCATCGACGACATCATCACCCGGCCTCGCAGCTAAATCATTGCCAGGCTATGGAATGGCCAGTCTTTGGACTGGCCATTTTTGTGCCGTCTTTTCCTATTCGAGTCCTCAAGCAAGGTGCGCAGACTCGCGTCATTTCGTGCGCGCAGTGCCAGTGGCGAGTGGGCTGAGGTGTAAACTTTTTTGAGGGGATTACACCCTTCAGGAGCGCGTTCGTACACCATGAAGACCTCCAAAGGCACCGACGATTCGTTACGCTGCTCGTTTTGCCACAAGACACAGGAGGCTGTTGCGAAGCTGATCTCCTCTCCTTCAGACTACCCACGTGCATACATTTGCGATGAATGCGTAGCGGTCTGCAACTCCATCCTTGAGGACGATCGCAGCGATGTACAGGCAGGTAACGCACCTGCACATCTGCCCAAGCCACACGAGGTAAAGGCATTTCTCGACGAGTACGTGATCGGCCAGGACCAGACGAAGAAAAAGCTCTCCGTCGCCGTGTACAACCACTACAAGCGTATCCAGATGAACCGGACGCGCGGCAATGATGTGGAGCTTGCGAAATCGAACATCCTGCTGGTGGGACCGACTGGCTCGGGCAAGACCCTGATGGCGCAGACTCTGGCCAAGATGCTGGATGTCCCGTTCGCGATTGTGGATGCGACGACCCTTACGGAAGCTGGCTATGTGGGCGAGGACGTCGAGAACATCCTGCTCAAGCTGCTGCAGGCCGCCGAGGGAGATGTAACCCGCGCCCAGAATGGAATCATCTACATCGACGAGATCGATAAGATCGGCCGCAAGGACGAGAATCCTTCCATTACGCGCGATGTGAGTGGTGAAGGTGTGCAGCAGGCGTTGCTCAAGCTGCTGGAAGGCACGGTGGCCAGCGTGCCTCCGCAGGGCGGCCGCAAGCACCCGCACCAGGAGTTCACCAATGTGGACACGACCAACATCCTGTTCATCTGTGGCGGCGCATTTGTTGGGCTGGAACGTGTCATCGGCAGGAGGGTCGGGAAAAAGGCGCTTGGCTTCAAGACCTCAGGCGACAAAGAAGTCGAAGTCACACCCATCCGCGCGCAGCGCGATACGGAACTGCTCCGCCAGGCCGAGCCACAGGACCTGCTCAAGTACGGCCTTATTCCTGAATTTGTAGGCCGTCTGCCGGTGCTTGGCATTCTGGATGAACTGGATGAGGCAGCGCTGATCGACATCCTGACGCGTCCACGAAATGCGATCTTGAAGCAGTATGCCAAATTGTTCGAGTATGAAGGCGTGAAGATCACATTTACGCCGGAGGCATCTCAGGCTGTTGCGCACGAGGCATTGCAGCGCAAAGTAGGTGCCCGGGGCCTGCGAATGATTCTGGAAGAGCTGATGCTCGACCTGATGTATACCGTGCCCACAAACAAGCGCATTAAGGAGCTTGAGATCACTGCGGAAATGGTCAAAGAGCGCAATGTTGTAATCCCCTCCATGCTGCTGGAGAAAGCTGGGTAGCCGGAGAGAAAACTCTGGATGGCCGTACGCCATGCGTGCGGCCATCCTCATTTCTGAGCAGATTTCTCCCGGATTGAAACAGCCGCGCCCTTTCCGCAGCGATTCCCTTCCGGTCTGCAATGCGGCTGTGCGTGGGCGGTTACAATCGCAAAACACCGGTTCCCTTCACCGGGCGCATCGTGAAACGGTGTGCGGCGTCTAAAGAGGAGATTATGACCAAGCCAACCGATATGCCGAACGGCGAAGTGTACAAGATCCCCATGATGCCCATTCGCGAGATGGTCATCTTCCCGCACATGATGACGCCCTTTGTAGTCGGGCGTGAATCCAGTGTGCGTGCGCTCGAAGAGGCGCTGACTGGGGACCGCAAAATCTTTCTTGCAACGCAGCATGACGCCTCCATCGACGAGCCCAGCGCAGACGACATCTTCGCGACAGGTGTCATCGGCAACATCGTCCAGAGCGTCCGCATGCCTGATGGCAACGTGAAGGTGCTGGTTGAGGGTGTGGAGCGTGCCCGTACGCTGGAGCTAAACGACGAAGACGGTTTCTTCGTCGCTACCGTCCGCACCGGCACCAACAGCCTTACCATGACGCCACAGGTCGAGCAGTTGATGCAGCGGGTCCAGTCACTCTTTGAGCAGCACCTGAAGCTGCAGCAGAGCCTGAACTATGAGACAGCAGTAGCCAGCGCGCGCACCGACGACGCCACCAAGCTGGCCGATACCATCGCGGCAAATCTGCAGCTCTCCATTGAAGAGAAGCAGCAGATACTCGACATCTTCGACCCGGTGGAGCGCCTGACCAAGGTAGCCGATCTGCTGGACCTCGCAATCGAGAAGCTGAACGTGGACCGTACCGTACAGTCCCGTGTGAAGCGGCAGATGGAGCGGGCGCAGAAAGAGTATTACCTCAACGAGAAGATCAAGGCCATTCAGAAGGAACTTGGCCGTGGCGAAAAGAGCGAGTGGGACGAACTGAAGAAGAAGATCGAAGCGGCAGGCATGCCGAAAGACGTCTTCGACAAAGCGATCCAGGAACTCAAGAAGCTGGAAGCCATGCCGCCGATGAGCGCGGAATCGACCGTCTCCCGCAACTATCTGGATTGGCTGCTGGCGGTGCCGTGGAAGAAGAAGTCCAAGGATATTCGATCGATTGATCATGCCGAACGCATCCTGAACGAGGACCACTACGGGCTTGAAAAGATCAAGGATCGCATCCTCGAGTTTCTTGCGGTACGGCAGCTCGTTAAGAATCCGAAGGGTTCGATTCTCTGCTTCGTTGGACCTCCGGGTGTCGGCAAGACCTCTCTCGGCATGAGCATCGCCAAGGCGACGGGCCGTAAGTTCGTCCGCATGTCCTTGGGCGGCGTTCGCGATGAGGCAGAGATCCGTGGACATCGCCGCACTTACATCGGTTCCCTTCCCGGCCAGATTATCCAGTCGATGAAAAAGGCCGGCACGAAGAATCCGGTCATCATGCTCGACGAGATCGACAAAATGGCGGCGGACTTTCGCGGCGACCCAGGTGCGGCGCTGCTTGAGGTGCTCGACCCCGAGCAAAACGCCACGTTCACCGATCACTACCTCGACGTGGAATATGACCTCTCCCAGGTGCTCTTCGTAGCCACGGCAAATGTGCTGCACACCATTCCCGGCCCGCTTCAAGACCGCATGGAAGTGTTGCGTCTGCACGGGTACACCGAGGTGGAGAAGCTCGAGATCGCCAAGCAGTACCTGGTCAAGAAGCAATTGGAAGCAACGGGTCTGACTACAGAAAACCTGGAGTTTACCGACGAAGGGCTCAAGACGGTCATTCGCGGCTACACGCGGGAGGCCGGTGTTCGTAATCTGGAGCGCGAAATTGGGAACGTCTGCCGCAAGGTCGTTCGACGCGTTGTGAAAGCTGCCAACAAGAAGGGCGGCGAGCACTCAAAAGAGGTGCTTACGGCCGAGAACATCGCGGAGTTCCTCGGCGTGATGAAGTTCCGTGATTCTCAGGTGCAGGAGAAGAGTGAGATCGGTTTGGTAACTGGTCTCGCCTGGACGGAGGTAGGCG
Organism: uncultured Terriglobus sp.; assembly: GCA_937859825.1. GTDB lineage: Bacteria > Acidobacteriota > Terriglobia > Terriglobales > Acidobacteriaceae > Terriglobus. Next base: position 5,047 of record CALMAP010000067.1, read on the forward strand.
GCAGCATCCTGCAGACCGAAGTACAGGTGCTCGACGGCAAGGGCAAGCTGACCACCACCGGCCAGCTCGGCGATGTGATGCAGGAGTCGGCACAGGCAGCCATGAGCTACGTGCGCAGCCGCGCGCAGCATCTCGGCC
>CALMAP010000068.1 GCA_937859825.1 uncultured Terriglobus sp.
CCCCGCCGGAGGACGACGATGTCGCCCCAACGACCGCAGGCGGCGATTCTTCTGTCAAGCCATCGGCACTCAAAGATCTTGGCAGCCATGGAGATACCAGCGCGGCCCGCACTAAGCTGGAACAGACGCGTGTTGCCGACGATCTGAAGATCGGGCATTTCTACTTCAAAGATGGTAATTATGCGGGTGCGATTGCGCGTTATAAGGATGCGCTTGGTCGTGATGCCGACAACCCGGACGCACACTATGGCCTGGCTGAGGTGCTTGCTCGTCAGGGAAAGCGGGACGAAGCCGTTGCGCATCTGCAGCGCTATCTGGACCTTGCCCCGGATGAAGACCACTCCAAAGACGCGCGCAAGATGCTGGGTAAACTGGGTGCAAAGTAAACAAGCTGCTCGGATCGGAGCAGGTTAGTGCCGGACGATCAGTTCCTCGTCGTAGTCGTCCAGTCTGGTGGAGAGAGCACCTTCCGCAAGGGTCACCGGTGCTTGCGACCGCGCTTCGTGCATAGTCTCTTCCAGAATGAGGTAACGTCGCAAATAGCGAAGCGGCTCGCGCTCGGCTGCCATCTCACGCAGGTGGTAGAGCCAGACGCCGTCACGGCTGGACTGACGGGTATGCGCCCGGCGATGGACGAACCGGCTGCTACCGTCCTGCAGGATCCGCTGGTACGTGACCGCAGGCTGAATATAGCGGAGCCGCTCGCCATTTCCAAAGAAGCTGCGCGCAAACGGGTGCGAGAACAGCAGCATCTGCGCGCGCGCACCCTGCTCCAGCCACAGCACCGCGTCCTCGGGGGAGACCCAGGGTCGCATCGTGTGACTGCGGTACCACTTGCGAAATTCAAAACCGTTCTTTCGCGCCTGTTGAATCAACAGTGTAAGGAGTTGGTGGCGATCCATAGTCAGAGGTGTCCCTTGCCTTGGAGGTGATGGGATTCTACTGCCTTCGTGCACGTTCCAGTGCGATTGCGGTTGAAAACGCGTACGCGCAACATGGGCGCGCGTTTTCCCGTCTACTGCAGAAGGGGTGCAGCTTGCGATTGTTTCCAGGATGGAAGAAAACAATGTTGGCAGTCTTGGCTTCTGTGCTGGCAGCGGTGCCTCTGCGCGCGCAGCATACCTATCCGTTGAACCTGGACCCCACAGTGCGCGATGGTTTCGAGCACTTCTACAACCTGGACTACGACGGTGCCATGCAGCGGTTCGAGGCCGTCCTGAACGCCCATCCGCAGGACCCGATGGCAAACGCCTATGTTCTGATGGACACGATCTTCCGTGAGCTGTACCGGGTCGATCTGCTGGATACCACCTACTATGCACGTGAGAACTTCCTGTCGAGCGGGCGCCACATTCAGATTCCTGAAGATGTGCGCAAGCAGATCGAGCAGTTGACGAACCATGCCATCGACCTGGCAGACGCGCGCATCAAGGCAAACGGCAACGACAAGGACGCTTACTTCGCCCGTGGTTATGCGAAAGGTATGCATGCCGCATTCAGCACGCTGGCCGACCACAGCTATACAGGGGCGGCTCGACAGGGTCTCTCTTCCCGCAATGACAGCGAACAGGTGTTGAAGCTCGATCCGGATTATGTGGACGCGAAGATGGCTGTGGGCATCCAGCAGTTCGCCGTCGCCAGCTTGCCGAGGTTCGTTCGCATGCTGGTGGGCATCGCGGGCATTGGCGGCAACAAGGAACAGGGTTTAAATCTACTCCGCGAATGCGCCGCGCACGGTACCGTAAGCCGGGTGGAGGCGCAGACGGCGCTCAGCCTCTTTCTTCGGCACGACAAGCGCTATCCGGAAGCCTATGCCGTAGCGCAGAAGCTGGCCGCGCAGTACCCGCACGATTTTCTCTTCCGAATCGAAGAGGCAAACCTGATGAAAGACGCGGGACATGGGCCGGAAGCGGCCGCCATCTACCAGCGTGTTCTGGACGATGCCGCCAAGCCCGGTTACTACACGGAAGCGCGTCTTCAGCTTGCATACTTTGGACTCGGTGAAACACAGCGCGGACAAGGAGATGTGGCCGGTGCCGCGAAGAGCTACCTGAGCGCATCGCGGCAGCCGAATTGCAGCGACTGGATGCGCAGGCGCGCCGAACTGAATGCGGGCATGATGCTGGACAAATTGAAGCAGCGGGATGCTGCTCTTGCGCAATACCGGCTGGCTGCCGCTGAAGGTGGGGACCAATCGCAGGCATCCGACGCGCACAAGTATATGAAATCTCCTTACACAGGCAGTTGAACTACGCGGGTCGCGTCTGCGTATGTGAGAATGTGACTCATTCGCAGTCACTTGGAGGAATCATGGGCAGCCTGATGCGTTCACGAATCAATCGCCGTATTGCGGGCGTGTGCGGTGGCATCGCCGAGCAGAATGGCTGGGACCCAACGACGATTCGTCTCATCTGGGTTGCGCTCGTATTCTTCGGTGGCACGGGTGTTCTCGCCTACATTGTGCTCTGGATCGTTCTGCCGGAGGCACCGTATGCCTTACCGCCAGAAGCGTATGCGCCGCCTTCTGCGGGTGGGCACTATCCACCGCAGCCAGGTCAGTACCCGGGTGGAAATACCTATCAGGGACCCCCACCCCCGCCCCCGGTTTCAAATTCGTAGAAGCACGTGGAGAGTGGTTTGCAGCAGTTTGAAAACGAGAGCTCCCGTCCCTTCACGATGGGCGAAGGGGAGTTGTGCTGTGGTGGTGTTTCCCTTCGCGCACTTGCCGAGGAATTTGGCACGCCGCTTTACATCTACTCCGCCGACCAGATTCTGCAGCGTGCGCAACTCTTTCGATCTGCTCTGTGGCAGAGGACACACACGGTCTGCTACGCGGTCAAGGCGAACTCATCCTTGGCAATTTTGCGGATGCTTGGGGAGCAGGGCTGCGGCTTCGACATTGTTTCGGGCGGAGAACTGGCCCGGGTACTGGCAGCCGCAGGTGAGGGCCGCGCAGCGGAGTGGGCCGCGCGGACCGTTTTTTCAGGAGTAGGAAAGACTGCCGAAGAGATGGATGCTGCCCTGTCCGCGGGCATCCTGATGTTCAATGTGGAAAGCGAAGCAGAGCTCCGCCTGCTGGAAAACCGGGCAAGTGCGGCAGGTGTTCGCGCAAGGTTTGCGCTGCGGGTAAATCCGGATGTCTTCGCGGAGACGCACCCCTACATCTCGACGGGGCTGAGCGCACACAAATTCGGCATTGCCATCGCACTCGCTCGTCATGTGTACGTCAGCTTTGCCACATCCCAGTGGCTGGAGCCGACCGGTGTCAGCGTCCACATCGGCTCGCAGATCCGGCAGGTGGAACCCTTTGCTGCCGCCTTGGCAAGGGTGCTTGATCTCGTCCAGCAACTGCGTGAAGACGGGCTGCCGATCCGCTATGTGGATGCGGGTGGAGGACTCGGGATCGAGTATGCTGACGCGCATTTCGATGCGAGGGAACAAGTGGCCCGGTATGTGGCTTCGCTGCAGCAAGCTCTTGGCGATCTGGATGTTCATCTTCTCATCGAGCCCGGTCGCTTTGTTGTCGGTCAGGCAGGTGCGGGGGTGCCGCGAGTGGTTTATAACAAGCACAATGGTGAGAAAAAGTTTGTGATTACCGACGCGGCCATGAACGACCTGATTCGTCCTGCGCTCTATCAGGCGCATCACGAGATCGTTCCAGTCGTGCAGCCTGCCAGTGCGGCAGTGGAGATCGTGGATGTCGTCGGTCCTGTGTGTGAGAGTGGCGACTTTTTCGCCCACGACCGCACTCTGCCCGTGCTGGAGCAGGGTGACCTTGTCGCGCTGCTGGATGCGGGAGCTTACGGGCAGTCGCAGAGTTCCAACTACAACACACGGCTGCGAGCACCTGAGGTGCTGGTCCAGGGTGGCAAGGCGCGATTGATTCGCCGGCGGGAGACGTACCTGGAGTTGTTTGCCGGCGAGTCGCTCGGATAGTCCGCAATCCGTCGTGGCCGCATACTACGATGTCCGCGTGAAGGCTGAGTCATGCCCAAGCTGCAATTTATCGCTCTGCTTACACCATCCATTGGATCGTGTGTTCTCGTCATTTTGGCTTGGCTGCATTCGAGTTCCCGTCTGACTGATTTGCGGGATTCGGTCGACAGCCGGTTCAACTCGCTTACGTCTTCGATGAATCGCCAGTTCGACCAGGTAAACCGCAGGTTCGACGAGGTAAACCGCCGGCTCGGTCTAATTGAGGCTGACCAGAAGCAGTTCTATGCGGTTACCGGCAGACTTGACGGGCGACTCGACGAGTTTCCAAGAAGTAGCCAATCGGCTTCTCTCGAACATTCCGGTTGTGTAAGTCATTCTCGGCTCGCGCTATACTTCGTGATGTTGCGAGGGCTGCGGCCATCGCGGAATTTGTAAGCGAAGTCGAGGATTGAGTCGATGTCGGGCCATTCAAAATGGGCAACCATCAAGCACAAGAAGGGCGCAGCGGACGCCAAGCGTGGCAAGGTTTTTACCCGGCTGATTAAGGAAATTACCGTTGCGGCCCGTCAGGGTGGGGGCGATCCGGACGGTAATCCGCGCCTGCGCACAGCCATTGTTGCTGCCAAGGCAGAAAACATGCCAGCGGACAACATCAAGCGGGCGATCCAGCGCGGTACCGGCGAAATCGAAGGCCTGCAGTATGAAGAGATCACCTTCGAGGGCTATGGCCCGGGCGGTGTGGCCGTGATCGTTGACGTGCTGACGGACAACCGCAACCGCGCGGTAAGCGAAGTTCGCCATGCGTTCAGCAAAAACGGCGGCAATCTTGGTGAATCAGGTTCGGTTGGTTACATGTTTTCCAAGAAGGGTGTCATCGTGCTGGCGAAAGATGCCGCCGATGAGGAGAAGCTGACCGAGATCGTACTCGAGAGCGGTGCGGATGACCTGAACGACCACGGTGAGAATTGGGAAATCATCACTGGCCCCAAGGAGTTCGATGCCGTGAAAGAAGCCGTTACCGCGTCAGGCCTGCGCCCCGAACACGCCGAGGTCACGATGGTGCCTTCCACCTACCAGAAGCTCGAGGGCGCGCAGAGCAATGCGATGTTGCGTCTCCTGGATGTTCTGGAGGAACTTGATGACACGCAGAACGTCTACTCGAACTTCGACTTCGATGAAGCGCAGGTACCTGCGTAGCAGTCTGGTAGACACTAAAGCCGAAGAGCCGCCGGGTGGCGGCTCTTCTTTTGGAAGGAGTAAGAGATGGGTTTTGCAGGAAGAGTGCTCGCGGCAATTACTGTGCTAGCGGCCAGCCTAGGTGTTCTTGGGGCGCAGGCCCGCGCGAGTGCCGACCCGGTACAGGGCGTAGCAAATGCAAAGGGTTGGGAATATGGTGCCACTTTTCAGGGCGGCAAAGGCGTGACCGATGATCGTGACGGGTTTCAGTTCTTCATGGCCGGTGGGCACGTTGGCAAGGTGCTCACGCCGCAGTTCGGGAGTGGCCTGCTTGGCGGAAATTTCGAGTACGCCGCAGAGATCTTTCCGTACTGGCAATCGAACACGCCCAGGTTCCAGCGCCGTAATTGCGCCGCAACTGCGGTAACAACTGTAATCAGTTGTTCCGCGCCCTATACGGTTGGCGGCACTTTTCATGGAGTGACCGTCACGCCCATCATCCTGCGGTGGAACTTCACTCACGGACACCGGTTCCTGCCGTGGGCACAAGCCGCTGGAGGTTTGCTGTGGACGAACCATAAGTATCCGGCGTATGGTGAGGGGCCGGTGAACCTTCAGAATGATGGACCGAACTCAGATGCGAGTGTCTGGAATTTCACACCGCAGGGCGGCGTTGGAGTTCATTATTTTGTAAGGGCGAAGCGAAGCGTTGATCTCGGGGCAAACGCGGTACACATCTCCTCGGCAAGTCTGGGAGACCGCAACCCAGGGGTAAATGCAAGCGTGCAGTTCTCCATTGGGTATTCCTGGTGGAAGTAGATTTCAAAGCTTGTAGGTAGATGTAGTGTGCGATCAGGAAGCAATTGTGGAATGCGTCCCCAACTTTTCGGAGGGACGCGATGAAAAGGTAGTTCGCGAAATTGTAAGTTCGATGCAGGTGTTCGGCGTCTGCCTGCTGGACTGGTCGATGGACGGGGCGCACAACCGCAGCGTGGTTACGGTGG
>CALMAP010000069.1 GCA_937859825.1 uncultured Terriglobus sp.
AGAGCCTTGCAGTAGAAAGCGGCGACGGTCCATCTCGCGTGACATGACTTGCTCCTGAGTTGCGGGGGTACGACCGTTATATCTTGCTGCACCACTTTCCGCCTTGCACGGTTTCGCGATTCGGCCCATCCACGCGACAATGGAACCAGTATGCCTTTGAACTGTGGAATTGTTGGTCTGCCCAACGTAGGGAAAAGCACCATCTTCAGCGCACTCACTTCGGTTGAGGCCGTCGCTGCAAACTATCCCTTTTGCACTATCGAACCCAATGTAGGCATCGTGCCCGTGCCTGACGAGCGGCAGGACCGCATCGTTACCCTGGTGAAGCCGCACAGCATCGTTCCCACCGCGATGGAGTTCGTCGACATCGCCGGTCTGGTCGCGGGTGCCAGCAAGGGCGAGGGGCTCGGCAACCAGTTCCTTGCCAACATCCGCTCGACCGATGCGACGCTGCACATTGTGCGCTGCTTTGAAGACCCGGAAGTGATCCACGTCGCGGGCAAAGTCGATCCGCTTTCGGACATTGACGTGATCAACACCGAGCTGATGCTCGCCGATCTGGACACGGTCACGAAGCGGCACGACAAAGTGCAGAAGCTCGCCCGCAACACGCAGGACAGCAAGGTGAAAAACGAATTCAGCGCGCTGACCAAACTGCTGGAAGCATTAAACGCGGGCAGGCCCGCACGCACCGCCGACCTGTCGGATGAGGAACGGCCGCTGACGCGCGATCTGCACCTGATCACCATGAAACCCACGCTCTACGTTGCCAACGTGGATGACGCTGGTCTGAAGGATGGCAATGTGCACACGACCGCCGTGGAGAAGCGCGCGGCAGAAGAGGGAAGTCAGGTCGTACGCATCTCCGGCGCAATGGAGGCCGAGATTGCACAGCTTGAACCCGCCGAACGCGCGGAGTTCCTCGCCGAATTGGGACTCAGCGAGTCAGGCCTGACCCGGCTCATTCACGCCGCGTACAAGCTTCTAGGACTCATCACTTACTTCACGGCAGGTGTGCAGGAGGTGCGTGCGTGGACAATCCGGCAGGGTACGAAGGCACCAGGTGCCGCAGGCGTCATCCACACCGATTTTGAGCGCGGCTTTATCAAGGCCGACGTCTACAACTGCGAAGATCTCTTTCGCCTCGGCAGCGAGCAAGCAGTAAAGGAAAAAGGCCTGCTGCGCTCCGAAGGTAAAGAGTATGTGGTGAAGGACGGCGACATCATCTTCTTTAAGTTCAACGTCTGAAACTACTCTGGCGTTGGAACCAGCAGCACGTTTGTCATTCCGTAGTGTAGCGAAGGGATCTGCTGTCTTAGTCCGCCAGAACTCTATGTCAGCTACCGTCCAAGCCGTAAGCCTGAACCCGCACCACGGATTCAGCAAGCAGCCGCAGTCTTCCATCCGCCTGCTTGCCGGTCTGGGTGTTGAAGACGACGCCCACTGCGGCACAACAGTACAGCACCTGTATCTGAAGCGGAAGAATCCAGCCGCACCAAACCGGATGCAGGTGCACCTGCTTGCCGCTGAATTGCTCGACGAACTAAACGTGAAGGGCTTCTCGCTCGGGCCAGGAGAGCTTGGGGAAAATGTCCTCACGCGCGGAATCGACCTGATCGCCCTACCGAAGGGAACCCGGCTCTGTTTTGGTAAGGAGGCAATGATTGAACTGACCTGCCTTCGACAACCGTGCAAACAGATCGAGACATTTCGCGCGGGACTGCAGCAGGAAATGTACGCGCCTGCAAAAGGACTTCCTCGTTATCGCGTCGGGGTGATGGGTGTTGTGCTCTGCGGAGGCGAAATCAGGCCAGGGGACCCGGTTTGCGCAAGCTTGCCGCCGGGACCGCACCTTCTACTCTCCTGAAACGTGCCGGTGCCTCTCGCCAATACAACGAGCACTCCCTAGGAAATTTCCTAGTATAGAGTGCCGCTTGCCCCGCCGATGATTGCTTTGAGGGGAGAGAATGCAGACCAAATGCAACGCATGCCGTGACGGCATACTTCAGCCAATGCCATTCAGCATGGCGTTTCAACCTATCATAAACGTGGTAAACGGCCGTGTGTTCGCCTATGAAGCACTGGTCCGAGGTACCAAGGGCGAGGGTGCGGGCACCATTCTATCGCAGGTTAACGAGGACAATCGGTACGCCTTCGACCAAAGCTGCAGGGTGCAGGCGATTACGTTGGCAGAGCGCCTCGGGCTTACGGACCATGGTGCAAAGCTCTCGATCAACTTTATGCCGGGCGCTGTGTACAGCCCGGCTGCGTGTATCCAACTCACCTTGAAAACCGCCACCGCCGTGGGATTTCCGCTGGACCACCTGATCTTTGAAATCACCGAAGGTGAAGAGGTAAACGATCCGAAGCACCTGCAGGCGATTGCAGACGAATACCATAAGCACGGATTTCAAATTGCAATCGATGACTTCGGCGCGGGTTATGCCAACCTGAACCTGCTGGCGGACCTTGCCGCAAGTGTGCTCAAGCTGGACATGGCAATGACGCGCAACCTGCACCTGCGACCGAAAGCAAGAGCGATCGTAAGCTCTACGGTGGCTCTGTGTTCCGAAATCGGCACGACCGTGATCGCCGAGGGAATTGAGACAGTCGAAGAAATGACAGCTTTACTCGATTCCGGGATTGAGTTGATGCAGGGTTACCTTTTTGCCAAGCCAGCTTTCGAAGCACTTCCGGAAATCAGCCTGCCAAAGGCAGAAAGCTCCACCACAGCGACTCCCATTAAGAAGGCTCCGAGCAAGCACGACCAGGCATGGCCCTTTGCCATCCTGACCGGCGGCCTCGCAGCAGGAGTTTAAGTCGGGAGGGGTTGCTATCGGATTGCGCTCCCGTCGAGACAAGCAAAATGTAGGTAGTGGACGCTGCAAGTGAAGTGGAAAGGTAAGGGTATTTTCGTATCGCTCTCATGCTTCCGTAAGCAGAAATAGTGTTGAGTGAGGCAGTCTTGCATCCGAGACGGGCCAGGTCAACCAAAAGTGAAGGGGCCGGAATAAATCCCGGCCCCTTCACTTACTCTCTTTGGGATTAAACCGCAGCTTCGGCCGGTTGTTCTGCTGCTGCTGCTTCTGCCCTGGCAGCCTGCTTTGCGGCTGCCGCTTTCATCTCTGCGACATTGCCGCCGAGCTCCGCTTCCATCTTCTCGGTGGAGTAGGCCTCTATGAGATCGCCTACGCGAATGTCCTTCAGGTTTAGATCGATACCGCATTCCATGCCGGTGCGAACTTCGCTGACGTCATCCTTGAAGCGTTTGAGGTTGGCGATCTTGCCCTTCCAGACTTCCACGCCGTCGCGCATCACGCGTACCTGCGCGTTGCGCTTGATCTCACCGTCGCGCACCGTGCAGCCGGCAATCTGGCCGACCTTGGTGATCTTAAAGACGTTGATCACTTCGGCGCGGCCAAGGTAGTTCTCGCGATAGACCGGCTCCAGCAGGCCGTACATGGCCTTGGTCATCTCGTCCTGCAGCTCGTAGATGATCGAGTGCATACGGATTTCCACGTTGTCCTGGTCGGCCAGTTCCTGCGCCTTCCGTTCCGGACGAACGTTGAAGCCGATGACGACTGCGTTGGAGGCCGCCGCGAGCAGGATGTCGCTCTCGGTGATGGCGCCCACGCCGGAGTGCAGCACGCGAACCCGGATCTTCTCGGTGGACATGCGCTGCAGCGAATCGGCCAGAACTTCGACCGAACCCTGCACATCGCCCTTGAGGATGATGTTGAGGTCCTTGACGCCTGCCTGCTTGATCTGCTCCGCGAGGCCTTCGAGCGAGACGCGGCTGGATTTCGCAAGCTGTGCCTCGCGCTCCTTGAGCGTGCGGTAGCGTGCGATTTCCTTGGCGCGGTCGCGGTCGGCCATCACGATGAAGGTGTCGCCTGCATCGGGAATGGACTCGAGACCGAGAATCTCGACCGGGGTCGATGGGCCGGCGGACTCGATAGAACGTCCACGGTCGTCGAACATGGCGCGGATCTTGCCAAAGGTGTTGCCGACGATATAGCTGTCGCCGGTACGCAGGGTTCCGTTCTGCACCAGGATGCTGGCGACCGCACCGCGACCGCGATCCAGCTTGGCTTCGATGACGGTACCCACAGCCGGACGCTCCGGTATGGCCTTCTGCTGATTGGTATCGGCAACGAGGCAAATCATCTCCTCGAGGCCGTCCAGATTGATCTTCTGCTTGGCGGAGACCTCGACAAACTCCACGTCGCCGCCCCAGCCCACAAGCTGCAAGCCACGTTCCGCCAGCTGCTGCTTGACCTTGCTGCTGTCCGCGCCGGGCTTGTCGATTTTGTTGATTGCCACGATGATTGGCACCTTGGCCGCGCGGGCGTGGTCGATGGCCTCGATGGTCTGAGGCATCACGCCGTCGTCCGCCGCAACCACGATGACCACAATGTCCGTGACCTTCGCGCCGCGTGCACGCATGCGGGTAAATGCCTCGTGACCCGGTGTGTCGAGAAAGACGATCTCGCGGCCAAACGCGGGCGAGTCCGGCTTGCTGACGTGCACCTTGTACGCACCGATGTGCTGGGTGATGCCGCCTGCTTCGCCGCCAGCCACATCGGTGGAACGGATCGCATCGAGCAGCGAGGTCTTGCCGTGATCGACGTGACCCATGACCGTAACGACAGGAGATCGGACCATTTCGACCATGCCGGTCGTGTCTTCCAGCAGGCCTTCGATGGCTTCGTTCTCGATCGTCTCTTCGACCGTCTGGATTTGTACGTCTGCACCGTATGCCGCAGCGACCTGCTTCACCAAGTCGTTGTCGAGGGACTGGTTCACCGTGACCATGACACCGCGCATAAGCAGCATGGCGATCAGGTCTTTGCCGCGAAGATCCAGCTTCTCGGCAAGGTCCTTCACGGTAATACCTTCCGTGACGGTAATGGTGCGGGTGATTGGCACCTCGCCCATGGGAACCTGTGCGCCGCCGAAACGCGATGGCGGTGCAAAGCCCTTCATTGGGCCTTCTTTGGTCTTCTCGTAACGCTTTTTGTTCGCGGCACCCTTACGTGCAGCCGGACGCATGCCTGGCTTGGGTGCTCCTGGGCCCTCTGGAACCATGCCGGCTCCACCGGGCCGCGGCCCACCAAAACCAGGACGTGCCCCGAAGCCGGGACGCGCGCCAAAGCCCGGACGTGCTCCTGGTGCTCCGGTCGGCGGTCCACCGGGAAAGGTGCGGGTGGGATGCATGGGCCTTCGCATTCCTGCGGGGCCGCCAGGTGCACCCGGTCCGCCGGGCCCGGAGTATGGAGGGCGTGCTCCGCCGCCAGCGTAGGGGGCACGTCCTCCCGGACTGGGAGCGCCGCCTGGACGCTGAAAGATGGGTCGGCGCGGAGTCTGGCCTGGAGCTGGAGGTGGTGCGGTGTAGGTCGGCCGCGGCCCAGTCTG
>CALMAP010000070.1:0-981 GCA_937859825.1 uncultured Terriglobus sp.
ACCAATACCAGCACGCCTTCATACAGGAACAGGAAGAGCAGCGGCAGGCCGACATATTCGACAAGCCGCCGCAGGTCCGGGCCGCGGGGAACGATCATGCTGCCGCTTCCTCTCCATCCCTCGTGAGCGTCGACTCGAAGCGATCGGTATCAGGGTTGTGGATCAACACATCGCCGGAGCCGATGTCGTAGACCCAACCGGAAATCGTGAGCTCTCCGCGCGCCATTGCGCCGCGTACAGACGGATGCGTTTGCAGGTGGGTCAACTGCAGAAGCACATTTTGCTCCGTGAGACTCGGCAGGGAAATTCCATCGCTCCCTTTGGCCGAGTCCGCTGAGGCAGCCACGGATCGTGCGGCAGCCGCATTCTTTAGCCAGCTCTTTACCGTGGGCAGGGCGTCCAGACTGGCATCGTTGGCCTTCAGGGCCTTCATCGCGCCACAGTCCATGTGCCCGCACACTACGGCGTGCTTTACCTTCAGCGCGTCTACGGCGTACTCAATAACAGCAGAAACACCGCCCATCATCTCCCCGTATGGCGGCACCATGTTCCCCACATTTCGGGAGGCAAAGATTTCTCCCGGCTGACTGCCGGTAATCGTCTCAACATCGATGCGGGAATCGGCGCAGGTGATGATCAGGGTGTGCGGCTTTTGTGGGGTGCTTGCGGCAGTTTGGTAGCTTTCTTTGTTTTGCGGATATGTCTCTGTCTGGAAACGGCGAATACCCTCTTTCAGGCGTTCCAAAGCAGCATCAGGTTGCATGGCCATACGTGTCTCCTCTGCAAGTTCTGTGGGCGAAGTATGAAGGTGTGCCCTATGCATGCAGACGCCATGAACTTCTATCTGGTAGCTCCAGGCAAAAATTACCGCCCAATCACAGAGCCATATGCGCGATAAGCGGACACGATGATCTCGCATGGCTGCGGTGTACTGCAGGAGTGGCGACGTGCAACATCCCACATGCTTTCGTGTTCTAACGT
>CALMAP010000070.1:991-4707 GCA_937859825.1 uncultured Terriglobus sp.
CTCTTAAATAGACGAATGAGAAGTCACGGGCCGCTGGAGATAAGCAGATGGTGCAGTTGAACGCCGGAAAACAAGAACTTACTTCGGAAGTGAACGGCCAGAAGTGGAACCGCCGCAGTTTTCTCGCGGGCACCGGTCTTGGGGTTGTGGGCGCTGTAGCGGCGGGTGCAGCTGTAATGGGGTGTGGCAGTACCGCTGTGTACGTCGATGCGCAGGGCCAGAGTGAGACGGACATTCTAAACTTTGCGCTCAACCTCGAATACCTGGAAGCCACGTTTTACTCCTACATCGTGACCGGTAAAGATCTCGATTCGAGCGTCACCGGTGGCGGCCCATCCGTACAGGGCGCACCTTCGCAGATTACGTTTGCCAATCAGCAGTCTGCGGATCTGTTTGCGGAAGTCGCATTCGACGAGATCTCTCACGTGACTGCGCTGCGCAGCGCATTGGGCACCCTTGCCGTTGCCAGGCCGCAGATCAACCTGGCTGCGCTTGCCACGATAAGCGCCAGTAACTACATTCAGCACGCGCGTCTATTTGAGGACGTGGGCGTGACCGCTTATGCCGGTGCTGCCTCGTCACTTACCGGAAACAACATTACGGCAGCAGCGCAGATTCTCGCCGTGGAAGGTTTTCATGCCGGCGCGATACGGCTCCTTGCGATCCAGCAAAATGCGGCGTATCCATCGACGCTTACAGGGTATGTTCCCGCAGATGGATTCGACATCATTCCTGCCGATCCGGGTACGGTTGCGCTTGCCCTTGCGGGACCCACCTCGGCCAAGGGTGGCTTTTTCGCCACGCTGGCACCAGGCACGACAGGTCAGACGAACACGTACAACGGCTTCGCATTCCGTAGAACGTCTTCGCAGGTGCTCGCAATCCTGTATGGATCGGCAACGTCGGGAACGGCAAAGGGTGGCTTCTTTCCGAACGGCCTGAACGGCAACATAAAAACCGTCTAAACGGGCCGCACAGACTGCTCAACAACGCCGCAAGTCAACAACGCCGCAAGCCAATCGTGCAACAAATCGAAAATGGCACGAACTGAGTCCAACTTCGATCTTCCTCTCGGCGCAATCTGCCCCGCGTTTGAACTGCAGGATGTCATTACTGGACGTGGGTTCGGACGCGACGATATCTACGGTGGTGTAGACGATGCGAATGGCCGCAAGGGCCTGCTCGTGGCTTTCCTGTGCGTACACTGCCCGTTCGTCCAGCACATGGAAGATGCCTTTGCAACCTTGGCAAGGGAGTTCAAAGAACACATCGCATTCGCGGCGATCTCCTCGAACGATGTGCAGGCGTACCCAGAAGATGCACCCCAGCACATGCGGGCGCAAGCGGAGCGCCTTGGTTGGAGATTCCCTTACCTGTTCGACGAGTCACAGGAGACGGCTCGTGAGTTTTACGCAGCCTGCACGCCGGACCTCTACCTTTTCGCCGAGCAGTGCAGGCTAACCTATCACGGCCAGTTTGACCACACCCGACCCTATCGACTGAGTGATGCGCAGCGTGGAGTGGAGAAAGACGAAGCCATTCACCAGAAGGCAAACGGGTCTGACCTGCGCCGGGCTATCGAGGCGCTGCTTCGTGGTGACGGCCCACTGGAAGATCAGGTGCCGTGCCTCGGCTGCGGTATCAAGTGGCGCTCCTGAAATGAAGCTCTACCGCGTTATCGGTTGCTGACCGGCTTGCTGTCTGCCCACTCGTCTGCAACGACACCGATGTTTGTGAGCGTGTCGATCGCTACTTCAATGTTGCGGCGGAGTTGCGGTCGTGCGATTGCAGGAGCTTCCCTCGCCTCTTCGATGGCGACGACGCGGCCGTAGGGCCATGCTTCTTTGGGTATGGCGTTCAGCGCCTCTGCGAGGTTTTTCGGGTCGATATTCAACACCTGTTGCCTTGCCGCAACGGGCCGCAGCAACGTACCTTTGCCGAGCTCGGAAGGGTTTGCATCCGGCATCAGCACGTGGATGGAGATCATCTTCTCCTGCACGGTGAGCGACGGGTTTTGCCAATCCTCAAGTCGCTGCACGCCGAGGTAGAGGTGCTTGGAAGGTGATGGTATCTGCTGCAGATCCCGACGTGCCAGTTCCACTTGATGGGTATGTTCCAGTTGCGCCGCGGCATTGTCTTCCGGTGCCTTCTTACAACCGGCGAGCATCAGTGGAACAGCGACGATGGCAGCGAAAAACCTGGACGGACTCACCCCTCAAGCATACCAATCGCCGCTGCGCTGACCGCGTAGAATCGAAAGCATGATTAAGGGACTGACCACGGTGCGGAGCGTGCCTTCCGCAGACGTGTGGCAGCAGTTGCACTTACTGCTGAATGCATTGGGATTTGAGCCCGGCAAAGGGTGGGACGAAGGCGCATCCGGCGGCAAAGGCGCCGCGTTTCTCGCACCCCTAGGCAACCTGGAGATTGTGACCGGCCGCTTGCCCGCCGTGCCGGAACTTCTGGTGGAAGTGACCTCGCTGGATCTTATTCGCGATGTAGTCGAAGGTTGGGCGAAGAGCCATCTCGAGTTGGCTGCCAACGTCGGTGCAATCGTACCGACACATTGGAAATCGCGGCTGTTTACGGCTGACTTCGCTGGTTTGCAAATTGGGTTTTGGGAGCACGACGACGTTCTTGCCGGAAGGCCCGTTGCCATTGAGGGCAATCTTTCTGCACAGGGCATGCGTTTCGGCATCGTTGTCGCGCGATGGAATGCCGTCATCACAGACCGGCTGCTCCAGGGAGCACTTGATGGCATTCTGCGATCTGGCGGCAAGCGGGCAGACATTGAAGTTGTCCGCGTACCCGGCGCCTGGGAGATTCCGAACGCAGCGCGCATGTTGGCGGACCTGCAAGACAGCAGTGGCACGCGGCGCTTTGACGCCATCATCACGCTTGGCTGCCTGCTTCGTGGCGAGACGGCCCACTATGAGGCCATCTACAACGAAGCAGCGCGAGGCATCGGCCAGTCTCAGCAGGAAACAGGCCTACCACACGCGTTCGGTGTGCTCACCTGCGAAACGCTCGAGCAGGCGCTGAATCGCGCCGGGGTGAAGGCAGGCAACAAGGGCATGGAAGCGGCGCTTGCCGCGATTGAGATGGTCAGTATTGCCCGCAAGCTGGGCGTGGCTGATGGCCACGCGGGCAGCGGCACCTTTGCAGCACGTGAGGTGACTGAGACGCTTGCGGCAGCGGGCCAGCTTTCCGTTCCCGCAGTAGGCGGCAGTCAGTCCGCTTCGGAAGCGGACGCGTTGATCGAAGAGGCAGGTGCCTGATGGGAGAACGCCGCAAAGCGCGTGAAATCGCCATGCAAATGCTCTACCAGGCAGACATGGGTAAGCAACAGCCGTTGGAAGTGCGGCGCGTCTTCTGGAAGAGCCGCGAAGATGACGAGGGCAACTCCACCGTAGAAGCGGACACCCGCGACTTTGCCGAAGAACTCTTTCGAGTAGCCACAGAGCGTTCCGATGAAGTGGACGAACTGATCGAGAAGCACGCACAAAACTGGCGCATCGGCCGCATGGCTGCAGTCGACCGCAATCTGCTGCGTATGGCCGTGGCAGAGATGATTGGCTTTCGCGCCACACCACATCCCATCGTCATCAACGAGGCCCTTGAGGTCGCACGTCGCTACGCCGCCCCCGAAAGCATCACCTTTCTGAATGGGGTACTGGATGCGGTCGGCAGGGCTGTGATGGCGAAGCGATTAGGGT
>CALMAP010000071.1:0-9526 GCA_937859825.1 uncultured Terriglobus sp.
GCGCTGCACGGTCTCGTATTCGTCCAGCAGGTCTGCGCCGAACATGGGCGGATCGTCGGAGTTGAGCGTAACCATCAGGCCACGTTCAAAGTAGTGGCGGACAGGGTGGCGCTGCATATCGCCGCAGCAGCCGGTGCGCAGGTTGCTGGTTACGTTCAGTTCCAGCGGAATCTGGCGCTCCGCAAGGATGTCCAGCAACTCCGGGTCGTCCACCGCGGAGAGCGCGTGTCCGATTCGCTCCGCACCGATGTTGATGGCGCTCCAGATCGAGTTGGCGGGAACGGACTCTCCCGCGTGCACGGTAAGGTGCAGGCCGGCTGCCTTCGCTTCTGCGTAGAGCTCGCGAAAATCTTCCGCCGGTCCGCGTGCTTCGTCGCCACCGATGCCGATCCCGACGATGCTGGAGTACTGCTTGCGCAACTCGGCAGCTTTGCGAAAGACCACCGCGGCCTCATCGGCACCGAAGTGGCGAACGGCGTCGATGATCCAGAAGACTGTGGTTCCGAATTCCTCTTCCGCGCGGATGCGCCCGCGCTCGATTGCCTCGGTAACGTCTTCCACCGTCATCTGCTGCTTGAACCGCACGATGATGCCGAAGCTGATGTAAACCTCGGCGTGGCGGACACCCTGTTCCGCGAGGCGACGCATCATCTCGTAGGCGATTAGTTCGTAGTCCTCGGGCGTTTGCAGGCGCTCACTCACCTGTTTGAAGGCCATGAGGAAGCCGAGGAAGTTTTCGTACACGTAAAGCTGCTTTGCCCCTTCAAGAGTCAACGGCTCCGCATCATGCCGCTCGGAGAGACGGACCAGCGTCTCCGGTAAGATCGTGCCTTCCAGGTGCAGGTGCAGTTCGCACTTGGGCAGGCCGCGCAGCCATTCGCGATTCGGTTTGCGCTCAGTAGGCAAGCGTGAAACTTTTCTCTTTGCCGTTGTAAACCAAAAGACATTTACTTAGCAGGTCTCGGCCAATGAGCACCTGGAAACCTTGTCCTTCGGCCAGATGCATCGCCATAACACTTTGGTTGCGAAAGACCAGATTGGGTTCACTCGGAAACGTTGCGATCAAGGCGAGGTCCAGGTCGAAGGTCGGTACTCGGGCCGGAGCGTTACCAGTTGATGATGTGAACATGTCGATGGAACCAGTGGGAGTGAATCCCAGCGATCTCAGTAGAGTGGCATCGACACACGTCCGGTTTGCGCCTGTATCCAGAAGTCCGCGAGTCACACGTACCGTGTGATTGGCAACATCTTCAGGCACCATCGCGTGATCAGGCACCATCGCGTGCCGCCTTGCGTTACTTACATCAAGCGAAACGTCTACGACGGGCCCACGGGCGAAGAGTTCTGCCGTAAGGTGAGCCACTACTTCGTCTGTGCCTCGTCGGAGGGCTCCACCGGAAACAGGTAATAAGGTATGTACTCGACCACACCAATCTGCTTGACCATAAAAGGATCCAATTTGTACTGCTGATATCCCGTGGTTATCGCAGCTTCATAAGTCTCATAGAGACCGGCAATCTCATCCCCATGGATGAGAGCGTACTGTCCCGTGTGCTCCGCGAGTTCAGCGGAGTGCCGGTCGAACGTAGTAAGTTCTCTCTAGAGCCATTCGAAGTGCCTCCTTTTAGGCATGCTAGATCTAAGTATGACGCATCAGTTACCGGCAAACTCACTCCGCTTGCGGCTATAAAAGAAGTACACGAACAGACCAATCACGAGCCAGATAAAGAACCGTTCCCACGTGCGGATGGGCAGTCCCGTCATCAGCAGCACGCAGAAAATCACGCTTAGTACCGGGATCACCGGACCAAGTGGAACACGGAAGCCGCGGCGTCGCTCCGGCTGGTGTTTGCGTAGGACCAGTACGCCAATTGAGACCAATACAAAGGCAAAGAGCGTACCGATATTCGATAGCTCCGCCAATGTGCCCACATCGAAAAGGCCTGCCGGAATCGCCACGAGGATACCAGCAACCCAGGTGGCAAAAGCTGGGGTACGGTACTTCGGGTGGACGCGCGAGAAGACGTCCGGCAGCAGGCGGTCGCGGGACATGGCAAACCAGACCCGCGCCTGCCCAAGCTGGAAGACCAGGATGGACGAAATCATGCCCACGATGGCGCCGACCAGCACCACCAGCCGCACATAGTGCAGCTTTACGGAATGCGTATCGAGCGAGAGCCGTTTGAGTGCGTTGACCACCGGCGCGCCATCCCCGGCAACGCTCGTCCAAGGCACGATCCCGGTCAGCACCAGCGCGACGCCGATGTAGAGAATTGTGCAGACGATCAGTGTTGCGATGATGCCGGTGGGCACGTCGCTCTGCGGCCTGCGACACTCTTCGCTTGCGGTCGAGACGGAGTCAAAGCCGATGTAGGTAAAAAAGATGATCGATCCGCCTGCGAGCACGCCGGGCCAGCCGTTCGGGGAGAACGGGTGGTAGTTCGCAGGGTGAAGGAACGAAACGCCCGCAACCACGAAGACCAGGATGGCCGCGATTTTCACCAGCACCATGATGTTGTTGGTGCGGGCGGACTCCTGGATGCCGCGGACCAGCACGACGGTGAGCAGAATCACGATCAGGAACGCCGGGATGTTGAAGCCGAAGTGCCAGCCCGGGTCGTAGATGTTGTGACCGGCCAAATCCTGCAGGCCGAGCGGCAGGTAGGCTGGCGACAGCCACTTGGGATTGAAGTTCAGCCCAAGCCAGTCCAGCAGATCCACAACATGCGCTGCGAATCCAACGCTCACGCTCATGTTGCTGAAGGCGTATTCCAGGATCAGGTCCCAGCCGATAATCCACGCGACCAACTCGCCCAGTGTGGCATAGGTGTACGTATAGGCCGACCCGGCAATCGGGATCATGCTGCTGAGTTCCGCGTAACACAGACCCGTGAAGCAGCAGACGATCGCCACCAGCACCATCGACAGGGCAAGCGCCGGACCTGCTCCAGGCCTGCCCGCCACCGCCCCGTGGTGCAGGATGAAGTCGATTACAGGGGAGTCCCAGAAGGTGGCCTTTGTGGCCGGGTTCCCGGCGATGGCCGTACCGATGACCGTGAAGATACCTGACCCGATCACCGCGCCGACACCAAGGGCTGTGAGCGAAACCGGCCCCAGCGTTTTCTTCAGGGCAGTCTCGGGTGCCTCGGAGTCGGAAATCAACTTGTCAATCGACTTGGTAGCAAATATCTGGCGGGGCAGCGGCGTGTCCTCAATTTAGATACGTGGAGGGAGTGGCGAGTTGAAGCCAATTTAGTTTAGCGTGTTGCGGTGCCGTGAATGGCACTCGAAAGGGGCTCTATGCACAGCAGTACGTTGGAGTCCTATGAAGATCGTTTGCGTCAGCGTCAGGCGTCGGTTGCCTTCGGTGTTCGCTTCGGTCTGCTCTGGGCACTTTTGCTTTTTGCGCTTGCAGCCATTGCTGTCTTCGGTCAGACCTCAGGCAACGGAGGTCCTAGTCACACCCCATCTCAAACCCGGCAGAGCCAGCCTCATGGTCCACCCGGCAGCACGTCTCGAGCAGAGGGCAAGATTGCACCCTGGATAGGCCCCTGGACACGCGCCGCCATCCAACCGGTGATTGCTCCTCTGCAGCAAACCAGCTTTCTCGATCCAGTCAGCGGCAAGGTCTCCCATTGGGAGGCCTTGCACACGTTTAACCCTGCCGCGATTGTCCGCCAAGGCAAGATCTATGTCCTCTATCGCGCTGAAGACGATTCGGGTGCCATGGCCATTGGTGGCCACGTGTCGCGGCTTGGCCTTGCCATGAGTGACGACGGCATTCATTTTCAGCGCATGCCGCAACCTGTCCTATATCCCGCGAAAGATGCGCAGGAAGACCGCGAGACACCGGGAGGAGTGGAAGACCCGCGCGTCGTGGAGCGGCCGGAGGGCGGCTATGTGCTCACATACACGCAGTGGTCGCGCAAGCGGCAGTCGTACTCGGTCGGCATTGCTACTTCGGACGACCTGGTTCACTGGCAGAAACACGGCCCTGCCTTCGCGGGAAGCCTCGGTGGGCGCTACGACGATCTGAAGTACAAGTCCGCAGGCATCGTTACGGAGATACGAGGCGGCAAGCTGGTTGCGGCAAAGATTCAGGGCAAATACTGGATGTACTGGGGTGAGATTCAAGTGGGGCTCGCCACGTCCGAAGACCTCGTCCGCTGGACGCCGGTCGAGACCGCACCGGGGCAGCGCGTTGTGTTGCTGCGGGCGCGTCCCGGTAAGGCAGACAGCGCTTTCCCTGAGACGGGGCCTCCGCCCGTGCTGACAAAGCGGGGCGTGGTCATGCTTTACAACGCGAAGAACGCAGAAGGCACCGGCGGGCAGGATGGCCTGCAGCCCGGAACGTACACCGTTGAAGAGGCGCTCTTCGATGTGAACGATCTGACGAAGCTCACTGCTCGCACCGACGAGCCGGTCTTTCAGCCGGAGCTGCCGTTCGAGCAGAGCGGCCAGTACGCCGCAGGCACCACCTTCGCCGAAGGTCTGGTGCTCTTCCAGGGCAAGTGGTGGATATATTACGGCTGCGCGGACTCGTTCGTGGGCGTAGCTACCGCGCCGCTCTTAGCAGAGTACTAATCGCTGTAAGAACGCAGGCGAGCGGGAATCGAGTCTTCGGTCAGGTCGTGACCGCACTGCACACAGTACACGTCCGTGATGTGGACGCCGCGAAAGCACTGGCCACACACCGGAGCCATCTGGAACTGGCACTGCGGGCAGAAGTGGAAGCCGCTTGCCAGTTCGGTCCGGCAGGACGGGCACCGCGTCATCACGGGCTGGCGAAGCAAAAAGTAAACGATCGCGCCGATGCCGCCCGGCATCACCAGAACCATCAGCATCCAAATGCCGGGGCTCATGTTGCGGCGGCGAACGTCACGGCTGATGTAGCCGATCAGGAGCACGTAGCTCGCAAGGGCAGTGCCCCAGCTATAACTCATCAGCCAGCGCATCGGCCCGGTGCCCGGGTGGGGCGGCGGCATAATGCGATGAAACAGCACCTGAATCGCCGCAAAAACCAGTACGGAAAGGGCCACCGACCACCAGGGGATCAGGCGCAGTTCCGTATCCTGCTTGTCGATGTCAGGCCGATGGTTTGGGTCAAGACCGAAATTCATCGCGTCACCTCGTCATCCGACCGGCCGCGCAAGCGGCGGAACAGCACCATGGCCAGAGTCACCGCCGTAACCGGCAGAAACCACATCAGCAGCAGATACATGGGGCCGCCGGTGTCCATGGCCTGGCTGCTTAACAGCCTGCCGGCCTGTTCCTGCAGCTCCGTTTCAACTGAGTCGATTACGCCGAAGCCCGTGCCGGAGACCACTGCAGACACGGCGTAGCAAACCATCACAAGCAGGGCGGAACAGATAAGCAGGGGCAGCACCAGGCCGCGTGCATTGCTGCGCTGTTTCTGCATGGAGACAGCGCGTTCACGGACAACACGGTGCGTCCGGTTTACGACTGCCGCGCGAGCCCCGGCAAAATCGAAGCCGGACCCGTTCTGATTGCTACTTTCTTCCGTGGCCTTTCGCGAAAGGTTTGAGTCGTGCAAACCGCTCATCAGGCGAGGCCTCCGGTGGTCAGGTTGCGTTCGGAACGCAGCTTCTCCAACTCGGGTGTCAAGGATGCAAGGCCGCGATACAAGCGGGACTTCACTGTGCTTAATGGCGCACGCGTCACGCTGGCAATCTCTTCCAGCGGCAGTTCTTCGTGGAACCGTAGTACCAGCACCTCGCGGTAGCTGGGATGCAGCTTCAACAACACGGAGGTGACCTCCGCCGCATTTTCACGCAGCCGGAACTGGTCGTAGGGTGACGGTGCGTCCGTTGCGACTTCAAAGGGACGCTCATCGTCGCCCGGGTCCTGCATCTCATCGAGCGAAGCCATCGTCTTCTTGCGTGATAGGTCGATGACCAGGTTACGCGCGATAGTGAACAGCCAGGTGTCGAACCGGGCTTTGCCGTTGAACTGCGCACCGCGCATCAGCACGCGGATCCATGTCTCCTGAAACAGATCTTCCGCAGTCTCGCGACGGCCTGTCAGGAAGGTGAGATAACGCATCAGCCGGTGCTGGTATGTGTCGATTAGCCGATCGAGCAGATCGGTGTCCTGGCGCTTCAGGCCATGCGCGATTGCCGCATTTTCCTGCGCAGTCTGCTCTGCAAGCGCGGCAGCTGACAAGGCTAACGGGGTGGACATTGCGGACACACCTGCATGGACGTCTACTCCGCTGGGAAAGACGCGCTTCTGGGTTGAAATCCTGAATTCTGGCATTGCGCCGCCCGCCTGGAGTGGAGACTGCCTGCACATGGAAGTATACGTCTGCCGGGCTGTGGGACGTACACTGAAAGTGTGCAAGTTCTTTTTGGCGTGCATCCTGTGAGCGAGGCTGTGCGGCTGCGCCCGGCAGACCTGGACCATGTTGCACTGCAGAGTGGGCAGAATCCCCGCATTGCAGCCCTTGCGGAACTCTGCCGAGCGAACAAAGTCCGCACCACGATCGTCTCGCGCGATGAACTGACCCGCATGACCCGCACCGAGACCCACGGCGGTGCCGTTGCATTTGTGAAGGAGCGCAAGACGCTCACATTGGAAGACCTGATTGCGCCACGTTCACACAAACACATGCTGCTGGCGCTCGACGGCGTGGAGGACCCACACAATCTGGGTGCATTGCTGCGTACCGCAGACGGCGCGGGTGCATCCGGTGTGGTGTTGCCGGAGCGCCGGGCTGCGGGAATCACGGGCACCGTCGCAAAGGCTGCGGCTGGGGCGACGGAGCACGTACGCGTGGCAAAGGTCACTAATCTTGTGCGGTCGCTGGAGCAGTTGAAGCGGGAGAACATCTGGATCATCGGTCTGGATGAACGCGGCACACAGGTCTACAGTGACTTCGATTTTTGCGGCGACTTCTGCCTTGTGCTGGGCAGGGAAGGCGCGGGTCTGCACGACCTGACCCGAAAGACCTGTGACTTTCTGTTGCGCATCCCAATGGCGGGTGCGGTGCCTTCGCTGAACGTGTCGGTTGCCGGGGCGGTGGTACTTTATGAAGCCGCACGGCAGCGGCGCACGGCTATGGACGAGCAGGGCAACGGGAAGAACAAAAGCACGGCCAAACCGTCCAAACCTCAACGAGGTCTGGGATCCTGAAGATCGGTACGGCTAAACATTCGGGGTGTGCTCTTGCACTGTCGCTGAGCATGTTCGCGTGCGATGCGACCATTGCACAGCAGGCCACCGCACCTTCGACGAACACCTCGCCAGCGCAACAGACGCAGCCGGACTCCGTACCGCCTCCAGCAAAAGGAACGGTACTGTTCGAGCGGCATACGACCCAGGAAAATTCCACGCCGGTAGAGACGCCGCCTGATTCGCAATCAACCACCCGCAGAGCACACAGGCAGGGCTTGCAGCGGCGCGATGGCATGGACGCACCGACTCCGGCTGACAATGCTCCCGCGGATACAAGCGATGCGGAAGGCATCTCTTCCAGTGTCGAGGCCACGGCCACTGCCTTGCCTCCGCTCTCGGAAAAAGGCGCGGAGGTTGTTATTGACGCCGAGCGACATGCAGTGCAGATTACGCAGACCGATCTGGATGTCCATCTGAACCGGCATACCGGCGAGATTTCCACTCGCGCGCGGCTTGCGGTTCGCAACACCGGAGCGTCGCCCATATCGCACCTGCCACTGCAGATCAGCTCTACTCTGCGCTGGCAGAGCGCGCGGCTTCTTGGCGTAACTGGAACTTCGCTCGCGGTAGAACAGCATCGCCTCACCACGGACGCAGACCATACCGGAGCAGCGGCGGAAACTTCGCTGACGCTCCCTGCGCCGCTCCCACCCGGAGTCACGGTCTCGCTTGAGGTCTTCTACGGCGGCACGCTGCAGGCGAACGCGGACCGGCTTGTCCGGCTCGGTGCGCCGGCCCAGCGGGCCGAACAGTCCGACTGGGACAGCGTGAGCGACAGCTTTACAGGACTGCGCGGTTTCGGAAACGTGCTCTGGTTCCCGGTGAGCGCCGCGCCCATCTTTCTGGCAGACGGCGCATCATTCGCGGCGGCGGTGGATGCGCAGCGTTCCCAAGCGCAGACAGTCTCGCTGCGGCTTACGGTGGAGGGGAACGGTGCGGGTGCATCGCAGGCGTTTTTCCTGGGCCGCCCCGCTCCTCTTGCAGCCGTCTCTGAAGCCGTGGACACAGACCACACCACAATTCAGACGGCCGAGTGGCCATCCGCACCCGTGGGCGAACGTCCGGTCTCGTTGTTTCTCACGGCTAAACCTTCTTCGTCCGCGCAGAACGGCGTTCGACTCGCATCCGCTGACGCTGCGGCTGTGGACGCATACCGCACGGCTGCTGCCCGGGTGCGCCCTCTTCTGGAAAGCTGGCTTGGCAACAAGCCAGCAACCGAACTCGCAGTGCTCGACCTGCCTGTTGATCATGGCCAGCCCTTTGCAGACGGATCGTTGCTTGTTCTTCCCGTCGATGCCGCTGACGCAAAAGTGCTTGCGCCTGCACTGGTCTCTCCACTTGTCTCGGCTTGGCTGCCGTTCAGCCTGCCGCCGTGGCTGCAGCAAGGCCTGCCGGAGTTTCTCCGTCTGCTCTATCTGGAGCAGACCGGCGGGCGCGACAGCCTCCTTGCGGAGTTGAATACAGACGGCAATGCGCTTGCACGCGAGGAGGGCTTCCGCACCGACGCGTCTCTCCCGCTGGACCAATGCGCCAACGTAACGTGCGCCCGCACCAAGGCCGCATACGTATTGAACATGCTTCGGCAAATCGCAGGCGAGCAGCCCCTGCAGCAGGCGATCACGGGATTGCTGGCAACGAATGCCTCGGTGTCCGATGCTGCTCCGCGCCTGCTCGCACTGTTGAACAAGGCCTCTGGCAAAGACCTTGGATGGTTCTTCCACGATTGGGTTGAACGCGATGCTGGCCTGCCGGACCTCACCATCGTGAGTGTCGCCCCACGCCGAGTGGAGCGAAGCTTGAGGACGGACTACCTGCCGTCGCAGCGCCGTCCCGTGGGCGGACCCATTGGAGCCGAGCCGGTCGCACAAGCTGGGGATCCGCAGCGGCCCGGTGAAGCTATCACTGAGGCATCCAAAGGCCACGTTGCACCGGCGGAGGGTTCGTGGCTGGTTGCTGTCGAGGTGCGAAACGACGGTGACGCTTCCGCAGAGGTCCCGGTTACAGTACGCTCTGCGGGCCTTCAGAATTCCCTCTCTCTGCGTGTGCCAGCACATGGCCGCGCGACGGTGCGCGTGCCCTTCGAGGCCGCTCCTGAGGAGGTTTGGGTCAACGACGGCAGTACGCCTGAGGTACGCAGCGTGACTCACCACAGAGCGATAGAGATCCCGCCAGACGCCCGCTAAGTACACCAGCCGGAAGTCCAGGAGTCTGGAGCGTCGTGCTCCTGACCGAGCATACAGATACGTCATGGACGGACAGAACGTTTGAGCTACCGTCCGCGGCGGTGAGAGGGCCGTCTTGCTGCATGTTGCGCGTTTCCAACTTCGGCAGT
>CALMAP010000071.1:9536-15277 GCA_937859825.1 uncultured Terriglobus sp.
AGGCTGGTGGTGAGCCCATCACCTAGAGGCGGCAGCAGAGACGCTGCGTAGCGTGCCGTGTCCGCTGAGTTGTACCGCAGCGTGTAACCGGAACGGCTGACCTGTCCTGAAATTGCTTCGTTGTTGCCCGGCCCCGGTAGCAGAAGTGCGTTGTCCGTGGAAGCTGAAGGAACAGCTTGTGTGTGCCCTGCGGTCACAGCCAATGTGCCGATGTTCTTTTCATCCTCAGGAGTAGGCACATGACGGAATGCGATGGCCCAAACGTTCGGCGCTGCAATGGTCGTAGCGGTCTCCTCATGACCATCCTCTATAGCTTTTGCGACCGGGGGTTTGGGTGCAGGGAAGACACAATTACAAACGGCGTTGCCCTGCCAGTTTGCGATACCTCTGCCATCCAGCAGTGCGTGCAGCGACAGGGAACCGCCCAACTGTTCTTCCATCGGTACGCGGGTAGAGAGAACTCGCAGCCATCCCAGTGCCCATTCGGGCGAACCACGCAGCAGTTCGGCTTCAATTGTGGCGGAGTGCCAGTCCAGCGTGTTCGGAACGTCGACCGCAAGACTCAATACATCCGGTGCGGCGAGTACGTGCTCCTGCCTGCTCTCGAACAGGTGCATCACGTCGATCAACGATGTGCTCTGTTTTGTCGGAATCGCACAGCGAACTGCATGCAGCTCGTGAAAACCGCCCAGTGCCTGGCCTTCGCAATGCGCATCCACGCTCATGGGCAGGCGGGGAACGAAGTCGGCGCGCCGCAGATTATGCAGGTGCAGGTCCGTGGTCAGCAGCATGGTTGCCGGAGTGCCGCGAACAGTCAATTCTACGGATGCCGCGCCGCGCCATCCCGTGTCGTGCCCCAGCACCAGTTTGGCGGCCTCTCCCATTGGGGTGGAATCCAGCCGCGCGCGCAGATCCAGCTTTTCGCCGGACACGCGGTTGCTGCTGCGGCCAAGGGTGCCTTCCACGCTCAGACTGCCCACGTCGCTCACGTCGGTGTCAGTGCGCAGCGGACGGCCTTCCAAACGCAGTCTCCACTCGTCCGGATTTGCCAGCCACAAGGCGAACTTAGAATCGACAAGCGACCACGGCAGCTTGTCGTCGCCCTGCTTCACATTGATGCGCGCCTCGACCGCTTCGACATAGGGAAACCGCGGCGCATCACTGTGCCGGGCCTGTGCCGTCGGGGCGCTCTCCAGTTGCGACGCCTGCAGCACCACGCCTTGCAGATTCCATCGCCCGTCCGCACGGCGGACAAGGTTCACGCTAGGTGCCTCCAGCCGGATGCGCGAAATCTCAATGCGTCTGCGCCAAAGGGAAGCGAAACGAACCCGCGCCTGCACCACATTGGAGCGCAGCGCTGGTTCCACGCCGAACGCGGGGTCTTCCTGTACAACAAAGTTCTGGATAGTAAAACCCGGCAGGGGCAGCAGGTGCATCGAGACACTGTCGAAGTGGACAGGTCTGCCGATTGCGCCGGAGATGGCCTGCGCCACCCGCTTCTGGTAGCGGTTTACGTTGACGAGTGGCGGAAGAACGATGAGCAGAACGACGACAACGATGGCTGCGCCGAGCCACGCGAGGTGGATCCAGTTACGCCGGCTGAGGACCGGCTCATCGGAGTCGGAGCTGTCGCTCCAGTCTTCGTCATTCTCCCGTGGATCAGGCACAGAGGACACGGGATGGCTACTTGTCTCTTCCGGCACGGTTAGCGCACCACGTGACCGGTGCGCGACCAGCGCGTGTCACTGAAAAAATGGGTCGCCTCATGCAGCACCCAGCTCACCGTGTTTGCGGCGCCGGTCTTGTCGATCTGGTCCGCCGGTGTCTTGAAGGACCAGTAAACGAACATCGGTCTTCCCATGATGTTCTCCCGTGGTACAAAGCCCCAGAAGCGGCTGTCCAGCGAACCCGTGCGGTTGTCACCCATCGCAAAGACACTATTCGGTGGAACGACGAGTTCGCCATTCTGCAGATGGTTCGGCAGGTCCACAGTCCATAACTCCGTGCCACCGCGTGGCGCTCCTCCCCGGGGGAAATCGTCACGATCCGGGTCATACATTTCCGAAGGCCCACCGTCGTCGTTCGGCAGGGAGATTTGCGGCTCATTCACGCGCTCACCATTACGGAAGAGAATGCCGTGTTCCAGGTGGATGCGATCGCCCGGCAGGCCAATGGCGCGCTTTACCAAAACCAGGTCGGGTTGCTCCGGATTGGGCTTCACGAAGACGATCATGTCGCCACGCTGCACGTTGCGATAGTGCACCAATGGAAAGCTGTAGTTCTGTGGAGCGATGGTGGTGCGATCAACCACAACGTGGTCGCCGATCAGCAACGTCTTCTCCATGGAACCAGAAGGAATCATGTAGTTCTGGAACA
Organism: uncultured Terriglobus sp.; assembly: GCA_937859825.1. Classification (GTDB taxonomy): domain Bacteria; phylum Acidobacteriota; class Terriglobia; order Terriglobales; family Acidobacteriaceae; genus Terriglobus. The sequence continues at coordinate 11,913 of CALMAP010000071.1, forward strand.
GAAAACTCATGATGAAGAGGCCTATGACGAAGACATAAGCGGTGCCTGCCATGGATTCCGGCAGCGTTTCGCGGTGCTCCTCCGCCGTTTGCGGCACCGTTGCTCCCACTTCATTCGCCAAAACCGAACCCTCCGCAGCGACCAGTGTACCGCCCGGCGGCTTTCCGCACCTCTACTGAAGTACACGCAGGATGCGATCACGGCGCAGCTCCGTTCTGCCGTCCTCTTTTCGCTCAACCGACAGATAGACCAGCAGCGGTTCGCCCACGATGCTCGCGCGAGGCACGAAGCCCCAGTAGCGGCTGTCCTGGCTGTTGTTGCGGTTGTCGCCCATCGCGAAATAGCGCATCGGCGGCACAGGAAGCTCGCCGGCCTGGATGCGGCTGCGCAGCTCGACCCACCAAGGTGCCTCCACGGCAGGGTCGGCCTCCTGCAGGTTAGGAAAACGGTCACGGAAACTGGATCGGCCTGCCGGGCCATAAGAGGCAAAGGGTTCCTCCAGCGCGGCACCGTTCCGGAAGACATGGTTCCCATTGAGATGAATGCGGTCTCCCGGAACGCCGATCACCCGCTTTACCAGCAACTCGTCTGGATTGACGGGATAGAGGAAGACAATCAGCGAGTCCGGTTTGGGTTCGCGGTAGGGAAGAAGCCAACCCCAGTGGCCTGGTGGTGCAAAGATCTGTTTATTCACCAGCACGAAGTCGCCGACGAGCAGGGTCTTCTCCATCGAGCCGGAGGGGATCTGGAAGGGCTGCAGAAGGAACGTGACCATAAAAAGTGCAACTGTGGTGAGCCGGGCAAGCGACCGCGCGATCTCTCCGAGTGCATCCGCAAAGGTGTGTTTTCGAACCAGGGAACGGGCAGCCGATGGCTGCGCCACGTCCGTCATGAGGTCTCACCGAGCGTGCTGCCGTTAAGGGCCTGGTATGCCTCTGCCGCCGCAGCTTTCTGTGCCAGCTTGCGGCTGCGCGCTTCGCCCCTGCCTAGTACCGTGTCACCGACCAGCACTTCTTCGACGAAACGCCGTTCCACCTGTGTTTCGCCGAGTTCGCCTGCATTGCGATAGATGGGTACACCTTTGCCACGTGCCTGCAGCAGTTCCTGCAGGGCAGACTTCCAATCGCCCATCACACCAAAGGAAGCCCCGTGATCGGCGGCCTTGTGTAATTCCTGTAGATGTGGCTCGAAGATCTCTCTCGCGATGATGGCGCGCACCGAGGCAAAGCCAGTCTCGCTTGCATCGCGATAGATAGCTGCCAGCACCGCCTCCACGGCATTTGCCGTAAGCGACGCCTTCTGCCGCCCGCCACTGGACTCGAGATCCTGACCCAGCAACAGGGCCTCGCCAAGCCGCAGGCGAATGCCCACCTGGCTGAGGCTCTCACGGCTGACCAGCATGGCGCGCATGCGGGTCAGGTCGCCCTCACGGCGATGCGCAAAGTAGGACAGCAACAGTTCCGTTACGACGAGGTCGAGTACGGAATCGCCGAGGAACTCCAGCTGTTCATTGTCCCCGGCGGTGTCGTTGCGCCCCTGTTCTTCCGCAACAGAGCGGTGGGTCAGTGCCAGCACGAGCAGCGACCTGTCTCGAAAATGGTAACCGAGCCGGTCCTCAAGCGCTTGCAATGCCTCTTCGTTCCGGTTCGCCTGCATCTGCAATCAGTCTAGACAAAGACGGTGCTGGATACTTCAGGCGGTCACCGCAACCCGCACGCTTTCCTCGGACTGCAGCGCGGCTTGCCTTGCAATCACCGCGGCCCCTACCACCTCAGACCGCACATCCTCCGGACGTGTTTCCACAGAGAAACCCTGCAGCGGACTCATGCGGACCATTTGTTCGATGTATTGGTGGAGAAGCGGCAAATCTACATACCCGACGTTGTAGCCGGTCACGTAGAACTTGCCTGCGCCGTTCAGATGAATACTGGTCGCAGTGCCTGCCGCCAGGGCCCTGTGCCATAGCTTCTTAAACTCAAGGCAGCGCGAGTCGCCCTTCTCGGCAGCTTCGAAGACATCTTCCGGTTCCATGTCGAGAAAGCGAAGGCGCATGGCCCGGTGACCCATGATGCCTTCGATGTGGCCGCGTCCGCCGCAGCCGCAAAACGTCTCCTTTTCGTCCAGCGTTACGACGGTGTGGCCGCCTTCGCCCACGCCTTCCGTGAAGGGGTAGCAGCCAAAACCGATGCCGGTACCCACCGTCCAGACCCGGATCATCTGCTGCAGCTTGCCCTGAGAAGAGGCCAGGCCCGCCGCCACGGCATCTGCATCGTTCAACACGGTAATGGGAACATCGATGCCGTGCTGGCGCAGCATCGCACTCAGGTGCTCTGCCGCCTTCGCGCCCTTGAGCTGGGGAAGGTTTGGGGCGTCGCTGACCACCCCCTGCCGAACGATGCCTGGCAGCGCAATGCCTACTGCATCGATGTCGGCGGGTTTCCCTGACTCGCCGGAGTGGCCGCTGCCTTCGCGTACCAGCCCGATACCTTCGCTTGCGCCGCCCACCGGAGTTCCATTCACCACGGCGACAATCAGCCGGCACATGGCTTCCAGAAGATTCTCGCAGGGCATCTCCACCAGTGCGTCTTCATAGCCTTCATCCGCCGGGTAGCCGCGCAGTTCCCCCGCGACGCCGTTCTCGTCCACAAGTCCTGCCACAATACGCTTTGATAGCGTTAGTCCAACGGTTTTCCTGTGCATGGCACACCAACTTTCGTATTTCGGGGGAGATGTCGCGGGGAGAACCTGCCGTTCTGCTCCGTCCTCATCAGGCGGCGATAAAAGCACAGCCGTGCGCCGGATTATGCTCCGCAGCCGCAGCGACTTGCAAGCAGCAACCTGCCCAAAGACGCGATCCGTCGCGTCTTTGGCCATCCGGAGGGAGTTAATTTTCACCGAATTGTCAATTTCGCTTGCCAGTCGTTCCGGAACACGTTAGCGTTTCATCATTCACTTCATTTTCATTCGCAGCGGTTCTGAACATCCCTCAGAACCGTGATGGGGCCCTCGTGTCTCAGCGATTGACTGCACCTGCACCGCTTCACCCGCACCATCGTTTGCGTCGTGTCGTACCGCATTTCAGGAGAGCTGTATATGAAGTCGTTGTTCCGTAATGATGTAGCCGTCGTCCTCGCTCTTGCCGCTGTGTCTGTCCCGATGGGCGCGCAGACCTACCGGGGCGGCATCGCCGGCACGGTGATTGACTCGGCGGGTGCCGTAGTTGCCCATGCGAAAGTTACCCTGCTCAGCCCGGAAACCGGCTTCACCCGTACGCAGGAGTCGACCGGTGCCGGTGCCTACGCCTTTCAGGACCTGCCCATCGGCACCTACAAGGCAGAGGTCAAGGCAGCCGGTTTCGGAGGCGC
>CALMAP010000071.1:15287-15924 GCA_937859825.1 uncultured Terriglobus sp.
CAACATCACGGTAGAATCCTCCGGTTTCAGCACTGTAAAGGTTGAAAAGATCGCCGTCCGTCCAGGCCAGGTCTACTCGCTGGATCCAAAGCTCGGCGTTGCTGCAACGGAGACGGTCGAGGTTAACGCCGCGGCTATCTCGCTAGATACCGAATCGACGGCGAACAACAACGTGATCAACGAAAAAGCGGTGCAGAACATCCCGCTGAATGGCCGTGATTTCACGCAACTTATCAAGATCACACCCGGCTACAACGGTGCAGGTTCGCTGAACGGCACGCGCTCCAACCAGAACAACTATCAGATCGACGGGGCCGATCTGAACGACATCTGGCAGAACGGCACCTCCGCAAACCAGGGTGGTGTGAACGGCATTGCCGGTGTGACCATTCCGATTGAAGCAATCGACCAGTTCACCGTGCAGTCGCAGGCAAACGCCGAAGCCGGCCGCAACGTGGGTGGGCTGATTTCGCTCGCGATCAAGACCGGTACCAACAATCTGCACGGTTCGGCATACTACTACACGCGCAACGAGTTCTTTGCAGCGCGTTCGCCGTTTCTGACTCCTGGCACACGCAAGCCCAAGCTGCGCAACCAGCAGTTCGGCGCGTCGATCGGCGGACCGATCATCAAGGAC
>CALMAP010000072.1:0-1664 GCA_937859825.1 uncultured Terriglobus sp.
CTCGGAACTCGGCGCGGACCTGATGTTCCGCATCCGTGTCCACGGGCTCACGCTGAACCGCATCGCGTTTCTGCACATCAGCAGCGTCATTGCGGATCCGCGATGGGCTTCCTTGATGTACTCGTTGCTTTACACGTTCGTGTGCTGGCTGCTGGTCCTGCCGTTTTACCGTAAGCGGATCTTCCTGCGAGTCTGAGCGAAAGGCAAGAGCGACCGCGCCATCGCCCGAGGTAATGCTTCCATGCCGTTCTGCCGAAAAGCAGAACATGCCAGGAACGCAGAGCGCGGAGCCTATTGCAACTGTGCTGCCGCGTAAGGGAACGCTGCCGGAACGCGGCTGCGAAGCCGAATACGAAGGCACGGCGGAGGAGATGAACTTCATCCGCCATAACTGGGCCTTTCGTGTGCTGCGCAACGCCAATCTTGTCTGGCTGGACTTGACGCTTCTGCTGATCACGGTGCTGCAGGTGGGCATCGCTGCAACGGTGCTGCAACATGGCTCCGGATTTCGCGCTTTGTTGAACGAGAACATACCCGCGCGCGACCTTGTGCTGCTCGCCACATGCCTCGTCTGCTGGAGCCCGATCTTCTGGGTGTGCGGCCTCTACCGGCAGTACAACCTGCGGCAGCTTGCACCGCGTATTCCCATCATTCTTCTGCTGTGTACGCTGGTGCTGCTTGCGGCATGCCATGCATGGGAGCCGGGTTTCGCTTCCCATCCGGCAGCAGTGCTGTTCTTCCTGGCGGGCAGCCTTGCGCTGTTTCTGCCGCGCCTTGCGGTGCTGTTCTGGTCGCGAGTAAAGCGCATGCACACGCGGCAGCGCAACGTGGTGCTGCTTGGCAGCGGCCGCCTTGCGCAGCAACTGGCATGGAAGCTGCGCCACGAGGCACAGCAGCCACGACGCATTCTCGGCTTTTTGGACACGGACCCACAGCCTGGGCAATATCGCGACATCGGTGGCTATCTTGGCGCGTTGAGCGACCTTGAATCGCTGCTGATGGCCAACGTGGTGGACGAGGTACACATTGCCCTGCCGTTCAAATCACACTACAGCGACATTCAGCAGGCCGTGCGCCTGTGCGAGTCCGCCGGCGTTGAGCCGCACTACATGGCGGAATTGTTTCCCACGCAGGTAACGAAGAAAGTGCACTCGCAGGAAGGCCGCGTGGTGCTGCGCCTGACCCATGCGGACAGCCGTCTGGTGCTGAAGCGCATCTTCGACCTCATCGCATCCGTCTCGGGACTTCTGCTGATCAGCCCGCTGATGCTGGTAATCGCAATTCTGGTACGCTTCAGCGGCTCTGGCCCCATCATCTTCCGGCAGACACGGTACGGCCTGAACAAGCGCCCATTCACCATGTTCAAGTTCCGCAGCATGGTCTCAGACGCTGAGAAGCAGTTGAAGCAAATCGAGCACATGAACGAGCAGGCAGGCCCTGTCTTCAAGATCACGCGCGACCCGCGCATCACGCCCATCGGCGTGTTCCTGCGCAAGACGTCACTCGATGAATTGCCGCAACTGTTCAACGTGGTCGCGGGCCAGATGTCCCTCGTCGGACCGCGGCCATTGAACCTGCGCGACGTTCACCGTTTCTCGGAGCTGCACCTGATGCGCCGCTTCAGCGTGCTGCCGGGCATGACAGGACTGTGGCAGGTAAGCGGG
>CALMAP010000072.1:1674-3326 GCA_937859825.1 uncultured Terriglobus sp.
TGCCTTCAACGACTGGATCGACCTCGACCTGAAGTACATCGACGAGTGGTCGCTCAAGCTGGATCTGCGCATTCTGCTGATGACCTTGCCAGCCGTGCTGAAAGGACGAGGAGCTTCCTGAGCGGGTTACCGTTACACGCGGCAATGTGACTGGCGCGTCTCGGAAGTGACCGGGGCGAGGACTGAATAGCTTTGCGGTGACACGAAGCGACTTACTAGGCTTACAGAAGGTAAATGGAACAGACGCTCACAATGCCGGAGACGCTGGAAGCCGCGGAACTGGTCTCCGCAGAGGCCGTGCCTCCTGAGGCAGAAGGCCCTGGCGACCTGAAACGGCTGGAGAGTGCCGCTGTAAACGCCACCGTGTGGACGGTGCTGGACTACGGCATCAGCCAGTGCCTGCGCGTGGTGAACAGCCTGGTGCTCACAAGGCTCCTGCTGCCTGCGGCCTTCGGCGAGATGGGCCTGGTGATGACGCTGATCGTCGGCGTGACCCTGCTCTCGGACTTCGGTCTTGGGCCCAGCGTGATTCAGAACCGCCGCGGCGATGAACCTGACTTTCTCGATACGGCGTGGACGATCCAGGTGCTGCGCGGTGCCGTCCTCTGGCTCATCGCTGTCGCGCTGGCGTATCCGGCATCGCGCTTCTATCACGATCCTTCTCTCGTAAGGGTATTACCGATCCTGGCGCTGAACACCGTGCTGATCGGCTTCAACGGCACCAGCCTGCTCACGCTTTCACGGCACCTGGGTGTGCGGCGGTTGTTTGCCATCGACTGCTCCACGCAGATCTTTTCGCTGCTGGTCACAGTCACGTGGGCGTACTTTCACCCCAGTGTATGGGCGCTGGTCGCGGGTAGCCTCTTCTCGAACATCTACCGCATGACGCTGAGCCATCTGCCCTGGGTGGTGCCGGGTCACCGCAATCGCTTCGCGCTGCACCGCGAGAGCATGCGGGAAATCTTCCACTTCGGCAAGTGGATCTTTCTTGGTACGGCGCTCTTCTTCTTCGCCTCGCAGGCCGACCGCCTGGTGCTTGGCCGCCTGGTCAGCATGACGGTGCTGGGCGTGTACTCCATCGCCTTCCAGATTTCCGATGTGCCGCGTTCGGTGATCAATGCCTTCTCCTCCCGTGTGGGCTTTCCGCTCGCGTCGCGGCTGGCCCATCTGCCAATTGCGGAGTTCCGCGCGCATTTTCTGCGCTACCGCCGCTATGTTCTGCTTGCAGGCGCGGCGCTGCTGAGCATCATGGCGGTGTGGGGCGGCTTCATCATTACGCTGCTCTACCCCACGCGCTACGGGGCTGCGGTCTGGATGATTCCCGTGCTGGCACTCGGCCTGTGGCACACGCTGCTCTACAACACCACCTCGCCCGCGCTGCTGGCGCTGGGCATTTCGACCTGGAACGCCGGCGGCAACGCGCTCTATGCTGCCGCGATGCTCTTCGGGATTCCGCTTGGCTTCCACTTCTTTGGGCTGCCGGGCGCAATGGTGGCCATCGCTGCCGGAGACCTGCCGCTCTACGTCGTCACGCAGATCGGTGCCGCGCGCCACGGGGTCAAGCCGCTGCTGCAGGACAGCCTGATGACACTCGTTTTTCTTGCACTGCTGGCGTTGAACTACGCCGTGAGACACATGCTATGACCCTGCCC
>CALMAP010000073.1:0-6251 GCA_937859825.1 uncultured Terriglobus sp.
CTTTCAAACATTCCACTCTCCAAAGATTCGTTAATGCGAAACGTTTAACAACGAGAAAATCTAACGGTTTGCGTTGAACTGGATGGGTTGCGGCACCTCACGCGGCTTCGGCGGCGTGAACAGAACTGCCTGGCGCGGGTCTTTGTCGACGCAATAGAGATTGCCGTCCTTGTCCTTGGCAACGAACATGCGCGACTCGCTCGGGATCGGCGCGGCCACACTGGTGGTGCACGAAAACTTGGTGTTGAGCTGTGTGCGGTCCTCTTTGGGCGTGATGCTGATGGTCAGCGTGATTGTGCGTGTTTTGGTCGCGCTGGTGTTGGGATCGTTGATGTTTGCCAGCACCTTTTGCAGCGCCGTGTCGAACGACTCCAGCGCCGCGCCGTCGCACACGTTGCCGATGTTGATGGTGGCCAGGTCCGCGCCGCCAAAGTCCGGGTCTGCCGGAGTCCAGCCTGCCGGCTTGCCCTCTGCCGCTTGCCCCTGCTGCTCTTTTTCGCTCATTGCCGTCCGCTCCCGTTACGTCGTTGTGCTGCTTTCTCCCGGCGTTCGCGCTTGCGCTTGGCCGCTTGGTTAAAACTGCTGCGGATCGGCCTCACGGCCTCGCGCAGGGTGTTGCTTACGCTGCGCTTCACGCGCCGCGATTCCTTCCGCAGTGCCGCCTGACACTGCGGCTTACTGCAAACATCACGCGCCATCGAGGTCCATTTGGCCTCCTCGCCGCTGTCGTCCCGGCCCATCGCCTCGTCCGTGCAGCGGCAAAACCTGCATGTGCCGCCGATCGGCGGCAGACCCGCCGCGCTCATAGCTCACCTGCCCGCGTCTCCATCACCAGCTCGAGCCGCCCATGCTGGTAGTGCGAGAGCAGCGACGCTCCGGACTCCCATCGCGCGATGGTGTTGCGCGTGACGCTCATCAGCGCGGCCAGGGCATCCTGCTAGATGCGGCGGCGCTCCCGCGCCCGGCGCAGATTGCGGCCGGACACCCGGGCAAACGCCCACTCCCCCTGCGTCATCCCTACAGGACGGCGCGGATGCCGCGCCCCCGAGCCCGAACGACGCGCGCGGACAGGCTCTTCCGTCGCCCGCCCACGCGCCGGCGCGGCAGCGATGCGGGCGAGGGTCCTTTCCGGTTGGGGTAGCACGGGCCTTGGCACGGCGGGAAATCCTTTCGGCGTACAAAGTGCAACCAGCCCAATTAAGCCATAGCAATTACGATGGGCGACAGTCAGGAATATGACTGACAATCCCAACGTCTGTCAACTTAATTCAGACGCTGAATTACTATTTATTTTGTGATGGTACGAAGCTGTCTTACTGCAGGCATGCCAAAATGGGAACGCCATTCCCGCTCAAATCCAGAACATCCCAAAAAAGTGGAGTAGCATGGCAAAACTTCTTATGCTGTATTGCTTTTGCACACCGGAATCGAGGACGCTGCCCTTAGCGCAACTGCGCTCAGGAAGCATTTATGCACACGCGTCTACTTTCGATTTCGGCCGGCATTCTCGCGGCTTCCTTGCTGCTTGCCATCACCACGCCAAAGCCCATCCAACCGCCCCAGCCGCCTGTCGCACCGTCAAGCGACTGCTGCGGCGGCGAACCACCGCTTTGCCCGCCCAGCGATCCAAACTGCCATCTGTAGAGATCACCGGACACTTCCATGGGAGCGTCGGGTGACCACTCCCCATTGGTGGAACTACGCACTCGAAGCTACCTACTTCACCAGCTACTCGGCAGTAGCCGTGCAGATTGTTCGCTCCAAGATGCTTCACGCTTGGCCTCGGCTATTCAGCCTTTGCATTGCAACGGTCACAATGACTGTCGCCACGTTCGGCCTTTACGGCCGTGCCAGCACGTACACCGCCTACTTCTACACACACTGGATTGGCGAGGCCATTCTCGCCCTGCTGATGCTTGCGGTCCTTTACGAAACGGTGCACACCATCCCGTTGGTTCGACAAATACCCAGCGCGCTAAGGACGTTCCTCGCGACTGTGATCGTTGCGAGCACTACCAGCGCAGTCATCTACCAAGCGAGCCAGGCAACGCACACCGCTTACGCCCTCACCAACGCTGCCCTCACACTCGAAACGTGCTCTGCAGTCGCATGGTGCGTTTTTGCGCTGGGCCTGTTTGCCGCCGTTGGGATCACCGGCCTAGCCTGGACCGAGTTGCCGTTGCGGATCGCGCGCGGTGCCGCCTGGCAAACACTGGTTGCCCTTGCAGCAAGCCATGCAGTCGCGCTTCGGCCGACCGCCCGCGCGCCGATCACCATTCTCAGTGATTGCCTCCACCTTTGCGCAGTGCCGTACTGGTACTGGGCATTACGCCAGCAGGACTCAGCAAAAACAGAAGATCTGGCGGCACTCGAAACTCTTCTCCCAAGCCTGCGGTTCCACTTCACCCTGCTACGCAAAGGAGACACGCCATGACTACACTGCCGATCTTCACGCTGTTTGGGTTTGCCCTGCTTGCCGCTACCCTAACTTTCAGCAAACGAGCAAAGCTCCGCAGCACTGTTGACATTATCCAGACGCTGCATCCGAATGTGCTCCACCACTTGGACCGTTTCCTCACGCTCAGTTTTCACGACGATGCAGAGTTCTGGATTCTCTCTGGCGGCCATGCGGGGATGCGCTGGCGTTGCGACAATGCACGCAAGTTGCTCCACCTCTTCCAAGACCTAGTACGCCGCAAGGTCGTACGGGCAGACGAGCTGGCGTTCCTCAGTGGTCACGCCAACCTGATCGTTTTTTTTTCATTGACCGCCGCGCCGGAAGCTGTCTTACACCGCATCATGCCGATCACGCCGCACATCTCAGCCCGCATCGTCGCTATCCTGTACAGCCAGATGCAGGCACGAGTAAAAACCCTTGCCGCCGAGTATTCCCCACTCACGTTCAGCCAACTTGATGCGGTACTCTAAACACATTTTGACAGGCGGAAAGACAGTGAGCAGCACCTCCAAACGCCCATTAGCGGAGCAGCTCCGGCGCGAACGCAGCCGGATCATCGCCACGCTCATGGAGCGGGAGCCGGATCTCACGCAGCGGTTGACAGAAATTGATTCAGCCCTTGAGCATCTACCGGCCGGGCTAGAAGAGAACGCCTACTCGGAACACCGTAGTGCGCTTGATGCCGTGATCGCTTACCTGCAGCACGCGAAACGCTATAGCTCTTCCAGCGAAATCATTGACACGCTGATCGCAGGCGGCTACGCGACCAGCGACCCGAATCGTCGCGCAAACATTCGCGACACGTTTTTTTACCACACGACAAAGAGCAAGCGACTGGTGCGGCGCGAGAGCGACGGATTTATAGGCCTGCCGGAATGGGCGGAAAATAAGCCCAGTCAGCCACAATCGCAAAGCCAAAGCTAATCGTCAGGGCAGCAAGTCCGCAAAGCCGGTTTGAAACGCTGCCGCCAGATGCTGGTGGCCAAGGATACTCATGTGTACCGGATCGGCCATCTCCTCAGGCGATCCGAGCATGTAGGCACCCGTCGAAGCATAGCGCACATCCAACCCGTCCTCCTTGAACTGCATCACGTTGGCGCGGATGTCCGCATTGTACTTTGCCTGCGCCACAGGGTCGTAGACGTTGGCACCGGCCAAGCCATCCACCACATCGCCCACGATCACGAATGGCATCGCGGCATCGCTGGCTGGAGCCGTACCGAAAGCCAGAATGCCGACCCCACCTGTCATTGTCGTGACGACTACATCGTGCGTTCCAGCCAGAACCGGAATCCGCAGTAAGCCTACGGAACGCTTTATGCCGATGCCCGTAGCAATCGGATCAAATGGCTTGGACTGCGCCGTTGCAACTTCCGCGCCGTCCACCTGCACCGTAAAGGCTGCGGCCGCGTCAGCCTCATCATCCAGGAGATACCAGACATACAGAGGGTGGCCGTAGCTCACGAGCGCCGACCTGCTGATTGTGCCCGCGCCAGAGCAGTAGATTGTCGCCAGCCGGTCCAGCGCTGCCGCGCAACTTCCCGTCGCACTCAGCCCCGCAGGATTCGCAAGCCACGTTTTCGATTCGGCGGGCAGCGCCAGCCATGCAATAGAAGCCTGATGACACAAGCTAAACGTCTGCTCATGCGGCCCAGTACCATACCGGAAGAGATCGTTCTCGCCCACCATCAGCGTGGATACGGCACGCTCGGTTGAGCTGCTGTTTACGCCAATCGGATAGATTTGCGCCGGGAAGATGTCGCAGGCCTGAATACCGAAACCTGCCATGTTCGCCTGCAGGGAAAGCCCGTTGGCTGCCGCCAACAGGTTTGGATAAGCGAGTCCGGCTGGCCCCGCAGGACCGTAGCCGGAAGTGTTGGAATCGCCAAAGGCCACATACTTCCTAGCCTGCTTTGGCGGGTTGTGAACCGTAAGAATAGCCACCGCGGAACGGGCGTCACCAGGCCCCGGATTGACCAGGCGCAACGACCGCGTGGCGGCATAAAGCAGATCGTCCGCCGTGATCGCAACAGACACGTGGATACTGTCCACCTGAACCAACTGCCGAGGCACACCGTCAATTGTCGCGGTTACTCCCGGCAGCATCCCCACCGCTTGGACCGGCAACGCGATCGGCGTTGAGCCTGCCGCGAAGTCCGCAGTGCCGAGCTGCTCAAGCACGGGCGGAGGATTGCTGACCGTGTACGTCGCGGTGCCCGATGTGCCGCCGCCCAGCAAGGCAGCATTTTGCAATTGCATCTGCAGCACCCCAGCCTGCGCCACATCGTCAGCCGAGAGCTGTACGGAGACGTGCTTGTCGTCTAGATACTTGCACGGGCGAAGAACACCATTTACGGTGAGCGTCGTCCACTCCGTGAGCCCTGAGCCGGTGATCGTCACCACGATTCCCGCCGCCACACGTCCCGCCAAAGGCGATATAGACGCGATGGCAGGTACGGGACTGGCCGTGGGCGTGGCGTCTACCAGCACACGGCCCGGCCCAACTGGGCGTGTCACCATTGAGCCGGAAGTCAGACCCATATCCACTGCAAGGCTGGAGCGCGCGGCTACCCGGCCGCCTACGTCCTGCAAACCACCACCACAGCCAGTCACGCAGCAAGCCGCCAGACCAAGCAACATCGCCGCAATTAGCCGCATGGATTGCAGTTTAGCTTGACACGCGTGCTATGCTCAACTCATTCATGAGTCCTTCTACGCGCCGCTCCGGTCACCCGGGCGGCGTTTGCGTTTTCCCGGTCCTATACTCCGCAGGATGCTGTCTCCGAACACACCCACACCATCCAGCGGCGGGAACAGCGACCAGCAAAAAAGAAAAGTTTTCCACAGAAAAGATTGTGGTGCGTATTGCAATACGCTGTTTCGTGCATCATACTAAGCAAGTAGTCGAGTTCAGCAGTCGCTCCCCCGGTGGGGAGCGTGGATACCAACAGAACGCTAACCCGAAAGGCTAACCACCATGACCATCGAACAGGCAAAAAAGCTCAAGGCAGGCGACAAGGTCAAGACATCGGTCAGCACCGCGACCGTGACCCTCGTTACTCGCATGCGCGAGACAGCGGACGACGTGCAGGTTGATTTTTTGCTTCCTTCCGGCAAGTCGCTCTACCTGCAGACCAACGGCAAGAGCGCAGTGCACTTCGCACAGCTCGAACTTATCGCTTAAGCGACAGATATCAAAGAATCGCTCGCCCGGTGCGTCAACCGGGCAACCCCACACTTAACCAACGGAGACTACACCATGATCCACACGCTCTATTACCACCGCACCCGCACCGTCAACGGTCCATTTGCGGAGGGCTGGGCGTTCGGGCCAGCCGATGCCGATGCCACTCTGGGCGAGCTGCGCGACGATGGTCCTGTTGACTACATCATTCCGGAGGGCTTCCACTGGGCGGAGTCCAATGACGGCAACACCCTGCTCTACAACGCCAACGGCAAAGACTGCTGGCTGACGACAGATCGCGCAGGGCGACCGGTGCTTAGTTCGGCACAGGATCGGATTGTGCTTCAGGCAGCGATGGCCACGCTAATCGTATAGACGGCAAGGCCCGGAGAGCATCCGGGCCTTGGCTGCCGCTGCAAAAGTCATTGTGATTGCAATCCGCGCCCACAGGGGCGACGGTAAAAAGGTACCACAGCAGGAGTCCATGCCCACCAAACGCGAGATCATGGCCGCGCTCGGCATCCCCCGCAACACCAAAACCCGGCAGACGATCAACCGCGCCATCCGGCTATGCTGTCCGGGTGGCGCGGAAGTGCTGGATCACCTCGA
>CALMAP010000073.1:6261-22342 GCA_937859825.1 uncultured Terriglobus sp.
GCAGCGGCCGCCAGCCGCTGGTGCCGCTACCGGGAAAGCAGGCCTGATGCCCACCAGCCCAGGCCACATCACTCCGGAACGCGCCCGCGAACTCGCCGCCATGCGCACCACGCGCGGCGCGGGAACAGGCAGACCGAGCACACCGCAGACCTGCCCGAAATGCGGCGAGCACGTGCGCGGCGCTCGGCTGCTGCGCAAGCACAAATGCGCTACGGCACCGGCCCATACGCCGGAAACACCGGCATTGTGCCCGTGAGCAGCGTGCCCAGCGCGAGCGTGGTGCGCACGCCCTGCAGCAGATTGCCCACCAGCGTGCTGCCCGCATTGCCGAACGGGCTGGCCAGGCTCAGGTACACCGCGTTGGACTGCTGGCCGTTGCTGGCCGGGTAGCCGTAAAGCGTATTGCCCTCAAAGCGGATAGCTGCCGTCCCGTCCGCGCCGATGGCGTTGTCAGGATCAATCTCGATCATCGTGGCACTTGCCGAGTAGACGGTGTTTCGGGTAAATGCGGTGGTCGCGCCCTTGCTGACACTGAGCGCGATCGTGGTGTCAGCCGCGCGGCAGAAGTCGCTCAGGCGCTTGTTGTAGCCCTCTGGCGTGCCCGGGATGGCCTGCTGCATCGCGCGGCAGTTGCCTACGATGGTACTGTTGTCGATCACGCCACCGGAGCCGCCGTTTTTGAGCTGCTGCCCCATGTTGCTGTAGGCCTGCACGTTGCGGATGGTCATGCTGGAGCCAGCGCCCACCAGGTGCAATGCGTCCAGCCCGTCCTGCGTGTTGAAGCTCACCACTCCGGTGTCAAAGGTCACATTCCACGGCCGCGCCGCGACGATGGTAGCCGTCCCGAAACCGTCGCCGTAGCCACCCACGTTGTCGTCCGTGCAGTCGCTGTACGGCAGCGCGTGGACCAGCGGGTACTCTTCCGCGCAGCCGTTCCAGCTGATGTTGAAGTTCGCGACATTCGCCGTGCCGACACCCACCGTTCCGTTGTCTGCGTTCCAGCCCGCGGCAGCGTTGCCGACGATCTCCAGACGGTCCGCCGCAAAGCCGTCGCCGCTGGGGCCGTGCATGCCCGCCGAAGCCATGCCGTGCAGCCGCACGTCGGTGAGCTGCACGTCCGCGTTGGTGTTGGCCAGTTCGATGCCGGTGTTAGCCCAGTCCTGGCCTGCCGTGCATGCGGCCGTCTGGTTGGAGCGGCCGCATGCGCTGTGATCGCTCACGTCGATACAGCCCAGCCGGACGTGCTGCGCCGTAGTAAGGTCAACCACCTGCCACATCCCCAACCCGCCGAAGATTTGCGTACGCTTCGCCGGATCGTGGCAGGACGCATAGTTCTCCCCGAGGATGCGCGTGGGCTGCGCTGCCGTGCCAGCCGGGGGCACCGGCAGGCCGGTTACGTTGCCCGCGCCGAAGTAGATCAGCCTGCCCAGCTTTGCCGTCCACTCCGCATTAAGCTGCGTGCCCAGCGTGTCCCACCCGAGACGCCATGGCCCATCACGGAGGATGACGGTGTCGCCACCGGCAATCGCCCAGCCCTGATTGGTGCCGTTGTCGTACTCACCGGTTGATGTAAGCCAGAGGGGAGTATTCCAGGCGCAATGCTGGTTGACCCCCTTGCCGGGGTAGGGCGCATCGCTCCTGCCGTCGCACTGGCCCACAGGCAGGTATGCCGAGTAGCGCGTGCCGCCGTCTTTGCGGACCCACCAGGTGGTGCCCGGAAACGCAGCCTGCACCGGCTCAGGCGCAGGCGTGGGAGCCGCCTGCGCAGCCGCAGGGCAAGAGAGCGTAACGCTGCCGTCTTTGGCGAGGGTACCGGTGCAGTTGAGCGGCGTTTGCGCTGCGGAGACAGCAGCCGCGAAAAAAAAGAGCGCGAGAAAGCGCATGGGAAATTGCTCCTGACTTTTACGTTTGCGGTTTGAGGTAACTGCGGGCGGCAGGCGTAAGAGTTCGCAGCCAACCGGCCGCCCGAGAGCCAAGTATTAGAGCCTGAAGTACCCGCCGCCATACCAGGCATAGGTGGCGCTGGTGTACGATGCCACACTGTCTGTTGCGCCGCCCGGCTTGACCACAGTGATCGCGGAGCCGCCGTAGTTGTACACGGTGTACTCTCCACGGCCCTTTGCGGATGGAGTGGGCAAGAAAGTGTTGCCGCTGTTGTTAAACACGATGCCGTCGCCCGCGTCCATGTGGTAATCGCCACCGGTCACGATCCACGGCCGGAAGCGCTGGGCCGGACGCGACATCGGCTGTGCGGGGATGAGGCTCATGGCGAGCGCAGCCATCTTGCGGTGTCCGCAGTCGTTCGGGTGCAGCCCGCGCCAGCCTCCCGCCACGGCGGGGCAGGCTGTGCCATCTGCCGCGACGGTTGGGGTCCCAGCCATGTCCACCGCGTTGACAAACACCGTGTTCGTCTGCGCCCGGACGACGGGCAGCTTGTCCGCCACGAGCTGCGAGACGACAGTCCCCAACTGGGCGTTGTAGGTGTCCGTAGCTGTCGCGTTGTTCATCGCCTCTTCGTAGGGCGTGTCAAAAATCAGGACGCGTTTCGCTAGGCTTGCAAGGTGTGCGGAGTTCGCCGTTGCCGTCCAGATCGCCGTAAATGTACCGGACGCGCCAGACTTGGTGATAACAAGGGTGTGGGTGCCTGCCGTGGCCGCGACATACCGCACGCCGAACATGGCGACGTGGCTGCCGAGCGTCGTGGTAATTGTTCCGCCGCCCGGACCCTGTGTTGCAAGCGTGCCCACCTGCACACCGTCAAGCGTGACGGTTGCGGTGCCTGCATCGCCATCCACCCCCAGATAACCCACGTAGACAGGCTGGTTCACAGCCACGGTCGTAAAGCCCTGCGTGACCGTTGCGCCGCTGGCACTGGCGACCACGCCGATCCCGTTCGCGGCCCCTGTTTGCGCGACGGCGAAACCTCCGGCCAGCGTTGCTGCCTTGGCGGCAAAAATGTCCGCCCCGGGCATTGCAGGCTGCACCAGACTCGCCAGCGTGGCGCTCGCGTAGTTGGCCAGAGCGCTAGCGCCGGTGCCGCGATAGTGCTGGCTGTTCATTCCGTTGTCGATCGTGACCACCGGGGCATCCAGCGTGATGCCGATGGGATAGTTTTGCATGAGCGTAATCGAGACATCTTCCGCGTCCGAGCCGCCGATTCCAAATGGGTTAGCCCCGCCAGAAAACCAGTCGGCAAGCAACGATGCATAGCCCCGGGCAGTCGATGTTGCGCCCGTGCTGGTGGCGATGGAGGTCCCGAACGACCAGTACTCCGTCGCGCGAGAGACTTGCTGCAGGAGCGATTGCGCGCCGGCCACGGCGGGCGTGTAGCCCAGCGCGGCAGAGATATCGCCGGCGACCGCAGCAGCAGCCCCGCCTGCACCATCTCCCTTAAGCAGGGCCGACGTTGCGGGCAGCGTTGCACCACCAGCGCTGTCCTGCACGTAGACACCGCTCACGCACTTGCTGAGGCGGCCGCCAGCAGTGGGGTAGTAGATGGATGGAGCGGTGCAGTGCGCGGGCGCGCTGGTGGCCGTCACGAGGCCTGTAGGCGCGATTGTGACCGCTTGCGTGGGCGCATAAGTGTTGAGCGCCCAGCTCGCGCCGCAGATGCCCTGCACGCTGCCGATGGAGCTGGTATAGCCACCGTAGGGATTCGCGGTGGACTTTGCCGCGGAGTTGTACAGATCAATCTTGTAAAACAGCGGCGTATTGGCCACAGCGGCGTGGGCAGTGCACTGGTCCGGCACCTGATACGTGCCGGTGATTGCGCCAGCAGCAATCATGCCGGTGATGCCCTGCGGCCCGTAGAGGTCACCGTCCGCAGTGCCGACACCCACCGGGTAGCCCTGCGCGTTGACTGGCGTG
Organism: uncultured Terriglobus sp.; assembly: GCA_937859825.1. Lineage (GTDB taxonomy): Bacteria > Acidobacteriota > Terriglobia > Terriglobales > Acidobacteriaceae > Terriglobus. The sequence continues at coordinate 10,129 of CALMAP010000073.1, forward strand.
ATGGTGACGGTTCCGGAGGGGATCGGGATGCCACCATTTTTCAGGCGGGTACGGGTTACTGTGGTTTTCTGCGCCTGCACGGTAGCTGGCGCGGCAAGCAGGCCAACCGCGCAGAAGAGCGCGGCGGCCACGGAACGCAGTCGCATGAGGATGCCTTTCAGGTTGTTGTGGGAAGGAGTTACTGGTCCGCGTAGCGCACCAGGCTGTTGGTGCCAGCGGAGTAGTCCAGGGTGACCCGCTGATACTGCTGCAGCGTCACGCTGCCGCCCGCAGACGGCAGTACGAGGCAACTGGGGGTGCTGTTATTTTCGACAATGACGCGCGTACCGATCTTCAAAAGCTGCCCGGCCTGCAACTGGAAAGCGTCGTACTCATTGCCGTTGCAGTCCACGATGTCGTCCGCGCCAAAGACAAGGTGATTGCCGCCGGCGGAAAGCGTACGCACCTTGTGCACGTTGACCGGATCGGGGATGGGCTTTTGCAGCACAACCCAGTTGTTGGAGGCGGCCTCGTAAAGCAGCCGAATCGTATCGCCAGGCGCGAGCACAGGCGGATAGACCGCACCGTCTTTGCCGTCGATCGTCGTACCTTGAGCCGTGGTGGAGACAGCGCAATTCCCCGCACCGGCGTTGCGTACCGTGAGCATGTGGCCGTCCCGCTGGGCGAACTGCAGGGCGATCCCGTTGGGATTGTCGGCACACTCAAAAATATCGTTTTGCAAATCGGCGTAGAAAGCGGCCGCGCCGTTCTGGTAGGCCTGCCCACTCACCAACTGCGGTTGCGCGGAAACACGGCCAGAGCTGCCCACCGGCGTGGCGTTCTGGCCGGTAAGCAGGCTGACCAAGTAGTCCCCCATCAGCTTGTCACCGGCCGTTTTGAAGTGCACAAAGCCCGCGTGGATGGAGTTGGCGCTGCAGCTCACCGCACCGTTGACAACGGGGCAATTGTCCGCGTCGAAGGGAACGAAGGTATGCCAGTCCGCCAGCGTCCAGTAGCTGCCCGCTGGAGCGTTGCGGACCAACGCGTTGAACTTTGGCGTCTCCGTTGCTACCTGAATCGACGGCAGGCCGATCTCCCGGATAGTGCCCGCGACCACACGGCAGCCGTCCGAAGTCGCCTGCTGCAACAGCGACTCATACGCCGCAAACACTGTGCTGGCACTCTGCCCGCCCGAAATGGAGTTGTAAGGCGCGTCGGAATCCACCACGTAGTAAGCGGGATGCAGCGCCGTAGCGGCCTGACAACGCGGCTTTACGCTGGCGGTATAGCGACTGACCAGATCGGCCATAGACGACCCCGACACGGCGAGCTGCACGCGCGTGTAGCGCCCCGCAAGATAGGGATGCTGCATGGCATAGGCACAGTATGGGTTGGTGCCGCCGTTGCCGTAAGCCGAGGCGATGGATGCGCCGTCACAGATCAGCGTGCCGCCGCTGGGAACTACCACGGCGCTGCCGTCCGTTGCGCCCACGCTGATGGGCGGCCCCGTTGGACCAGCAGCGCCCACCGAACCTTGCACGCCCGGATTGCCCTGCGGCCCGGTAAAGCCCCTTACACCCTGCGGCCCTTGCGGCACCGTAAACTGCAGCTTTGCTGCGCTGCCGGTGCCCACATTGGCAACCAAGGCAGCCGTACCGGGCGCGCCAGTCACCGTCAGACCGATCGCCACAGTGCCCGCTGGCCCCTGCACGATGCTGGCTAGGGTCGGCCGGGACATGGGCGGCAACTTGTCGAAGTTGCAGCCCGAGCTGCTGCACCACTTGCTGGATGGGTCCGTGGTGGGCTGCACACAGTTGTAGCCAGGCCCGATCAGGTCGCGGTTCGTTACGCTATCAACGGCCGTGACGTTAAAGCAGGAGTTTATCGGTTGGGCCAGCGTCGTGTTCGGCAGGTTCAGCGACCATGCGCCACTGACGGCGCTGGTGCAGACCTTGCTGGTAGTCGTTACACCACCCGCAAAGCCGCCGACCTGAAGCGACACGGGCTTGCCGAGCAGATCCACCGCCTGCGCGCAAACCTGAGCATTCGCCGGAGCGCCCGCCGCATTGACCAAGTTGGATTGCGTGACGGCCAAAAAGCCCTGCTGGGCACGGGCAAGCGGACACACCGCCGCGATCGCGCACAGCACGTAGCGAAACAAACGCATAAGGATTCCTTTCGTTTTTCAGGGCGCAGTCGCGGCCGTGGTGCCGTCCGCATACTTCACCAGCGCCGCCGCAATGGCGGCTTCGCCAGCAGCAAGGTCCGCCGACAGGTCAACCCCGTTTTGTTCCGCCCAAGACTTCAGCTTGTCTTCCTGTGCGGTAATGCTGGCCAGCACCTGCGTTTCTTTCTCCGCAGGCGACGGCCCTTTCAGCAGCGAGCAAAACACGGACTGATCGTGGCCAAAGCAGTCCATGAACACAAGCTGCACCTGCCGTTGCGCGAGCATCCGGCACTTCCCCACCAATTGCGCCATGTGCCCCTCAGTTCGTGTTGTTCAAGACTGGATCGTCCTGCAGCTTCATGTTGTGGGTCCGCAGGCCCTGCGCGCCCACAAGGTACTCATGGGACGGCCCGGCCATCGTGAGACTCAGCACACGCAGCGTGCATTGCTCACCATGCCGCAGACGCTGGAGCGGCCGCCACCCGGCAAGCGTCTCCACGTCGTCGCCCTCGCGCAAAGCCGTCACCCGCCGATGCTCGCGCAGGAACTTGGCAAACAGCCGCGTGGTCGAGGAACAGCGGAACGACTCGCCCGCCACCCGCAACTCACACACGCCCTGCACGTCGCGCCATTCTGCACGCACCACCGGCTCCGGGCCGTTGCGGCCGACGAGCGCAATCGCATCCCCGGCAAGCCAACGCCGGTGAAAATCTACGTTGCTCATCACGCCTTCCGTCGTGTGGATCAGCGTCCCCTCTTCGAAGCAGCGGAAGCCACCGCCACCCGGATCACCGCCGCTGCCGGTACCCGGATCGGGCGTACCGCCGCCTGAACCACCGCCACCCGGCGAGTAGTCCGCAGAGCACGTCGTCATGGGCGCTGTTGCGGTGATGAGATACAGATCGTCCGAGAGCGTCTGCAGCGCGTAGGTGAGCGCCACCGTCTGGCCCGTGCGAACGTTGTAGGCCACGTAGTATTGCGTACCAAACTCCAGCCCGGTGATGTGAGCGGACGGGATAAGGCGCGTGCTGCTGCCCTGATGCAACGTCCACGCCGCGCCATCACCACCCACGCGATCGTAAACACGGATGGTTGCCGCTCCGCCCTCGGGGATGCTGTCCACCAGGCTCGTGTCCGCGACGTTCACGGGCGAGTTGGGATTCAGCGCGGCCGTCGTGATAACGGAGTTGGTCTGTGAGACGACATGCGGACCGTCGTACAGCCACGGCGAGCTGACACCGTTCTGCCGGAGCGTCCGCAGCCGCACGGTCACGCTGTCGCCCTGCGCGATGCTGGCCACATACGCCACCATCTTCACAGTGCCGTCTGGATTGACGACGCCACCGGCCACAGGAGCCGAGGCAGCATTCAGCCACCAGCCCTGCCCGTTAACCTGGTACTGTATCTGCTGCGCGACAACCATGCCATCGGCCGGAGCCGTCCACGTCGCCTTTACTCGAGGATGCACAATGCCGTCCGAGGTGGTCACCGCGGAGTCCTGCCCGCTTTCAAGCTGCAGGGCCGTGGGCGAGGCAATCTGCGATGCGTCGTAGTTGTTCACGTCGCCCGGGTCGTTCAACGGCAGCTCGTCACTCGTGTGCCAGTCGTACTCCGAAACAGGATCACACTCCTGCACGTCGATGGCTGTTTCCAGCAGAGCCACACCCTCTTCATCGTGCTTATTCACGAAACGGAACGTGGCAATCAGCATCTCTTTTTCAACCCAGCCGAAAGGCTGGTAAGTGATGAGCGCGTTATCTCCGGCAGTTACTTTAATGCCGCACAGCTTTAGCGGAATGGAGCCCGTGCCTTGCTGCCGGTGACGCGCCAGCTTGATCTTGCCGAGGCGCTGGCACTGCGCAACACTGGTAACAAACTGCAGCTTGCTATCCGTGAACTCGCGCTCGCCGTTGTCTTCGGCCAGGTACGCGTCGCCATACTCCTGCTGCCCGTCGCCATTGAGGATGGGCAGCCCGTCGCAATCCGTGAGCGGGTACACGGGATAGCCGCGCTCCGCCGAATACACAAACGGCGGATAAGTCGCAGGCTGGTATGCACCGTCAAATGTACCTTGCTCCCGATTGTCCTGGTTGTATAAGTTGCCCACCGGAACGTAGGGATAAGACGGGCAGATAAACGTGCCGCCAACCGCGTTGAACTTACCGCGAGCACTACGCTGCGAACTCCACTCGACATCGCCCGTCATGTCGTCCATGTCGAACGCGATCGTCGCGCCGCGATCGTATCCGACGATGATCGCGACCTTGCCGTAGGCATCGCTCACACGGCCAGCACACGCCTCCAACATGCTTGCCAGTGCATCGCGCCACGGCGTATCGAGTGTGAAACTGCCGTTGATCGTGTAGCGCGGCTCATAAGAGCCGTTCGCCAACAGCACCTGCTCATCGCAGACGTTCGCGCTGGCGATCAGCTCCGTTTCGTCCAGGTCTTCCCACTTCAAACCCGCGCCATAGTCCGCATCGGTCAGGTAGTTCGCGATGCAGAGCGCCGCATTGTTGCTGTAGCCCGTCGCGCCGGTACGCGGGTCGTAAATATCTTCCCGGCCTTGGATCGTCGCCCGCACGTTCGGCTGGCCAGACGGAAACATATCCGCGTCATAGTCCAGCTTCAGGTACGTGTACGCGATGCCGTTCAGAGTGCAGGTATTGGTCCACTTAGGATCGTTGCCGGTGAGGCTTGTCATCCACAGCGGAGCGATGTTCCCGGACAGATCGCGCTTTGTTTGCTGGCCCAGGCCAAAGCGATGCTCCGCGTAGACACCGGAGCCGAAGCTGTACTGGTTGCCCGCCGAAGAGGTGTAGGTGGCACCGTCGCCACGGCCCCACGTGCCGTCACTGCCGTTGTAGCCGTCATGCGCGAAGTGCACTTGCCGCGCATCCAGGTACAGGCTCACGATGTTGTAGACAGGCCGCACACCCCAGACCAAGATGTGATTCAGGCGATGCGCAGATCCCGTGGTGCTCTCGAACACGATCACGGGCGCAATGCGTACCTGCCCGTAGATCATGCGGCGCGGCTGCGCTGCCTGGCGAGTAACCAGACCCACCGAAGGGCCAGCCTTGAACAGATCCGAGAGAGCGCCGATCTCCTGCCCAACCCCCATCCGGCCGACGCCAGCAATGAGCGTGGAGCCCGCCGTGGACGTGACGAAGGCAAGCGCAGCGGGTCCGAGGTAAGGCGCGACCACAAACACGCCTACCGCCGCCGCAATTTCGACGGCTCCCATGATTGCTTTGCCCACTCACCCCCTCCACGCCCTGCGGCACGCATCCGTGCGCAGATACAACAGGCCTTGCTCCTGCAAGAAAACCGATCGACTGGGATGCAGCGACACCAGCCCCAGCATCTGCCCTTCGGTGCCCTCGAACAGCACCACGTCACCGCGTTGTGCCAGCTTCGGCGCAATCTCCGCCATGCCGTACTTTGCGGTGATGTACACGGCCGCAGACTCCACAGAGCCCACCGCCGCACCCGTCACCTTGCGGATGAGAGCCGCCGCGCTTGCCGCATCGGCGTACTGCCCCCGGAACTCCGCGTACACGTCTTCACCCGTGGCGAGCCTTATCCAGTCGCACACGTTGCTGCAGCAGTCGTTCGTGCCCCACGCAAACGCGCCCAGCTGCGCCGCTTCAATGAAGCAGCGCAGCTTTCTTTCCCAGCCCTGCGATCGCTGCACTTATCCCCACTTCCAACCCGCATCCACGAGCTGCGCTGAATAGTCCAGGCCGGTATCGTTCGGCCACTTACGCTTTTGGTCCTCGCTGGTAAGTCGCGAGATACGTGCACGCTGCCAGTCGTTCAATCGGCTTTCGATGGCCAATTGAATTGTTGATTTCGTGACGCCCACGGTGGTTGTGGGCTTATCTACCCGCGCCCTCCGCAGCAGCGCCGGGTCCGGCACCACATTGCCAGCCGCGTCCAGAAAGCCAAGCCAGATGCTGACCGGCCGGCCGACGCGAATCTCCGTGAGCGAATCGGACAGGAGGTCGTTTGCGATGCCATTGAGAGAAACCGCCGCGCCGTTCGCCTGCGTTTCGGCGGACTCCGTGAGGTTGCTAATCTCCCCGAGTGTGCCCGTGCCCTTCCAGGTGATGTTGTTCCAGGACAGGTCGCCCGAACCGCTCCACAGGTACTGCGTACTGGAGAGCAGGCCGAGGCGGAGGAACAACACCGGCCGAATCAGCCGAGAGCCAAGCTGCACCACATTGCCACTGGTCAGGTCGCGGGCCACTAGCGAGCCTCCTCAAACTTCACCACCTGCACCGTCGTCAGGTGCGACACATCGGTTGACCCGCCGCGCACATTCGAGGCCAGCCGCCACAGCCCCTGCGCATCATGCAGGATCAGCGGCTCACCGCCCACCAGCGCATCGCGCAGCGTGGGATACACGTAGATGTCCGCAAATCCGTTCGCGTCCGCGTCTACACGCCGCCCGACGATGTGCAGCCGCAACCCGAGCTGGAAATGGTCACCCGGCAGCATGACGCCAACCGCGTTCGGCGTCCACCCGGCCGTGTGCAGCACAATGCCACGCCCGCTATGAGCGCCGCGTACCGTGATTGCACCAGCCGCAACGTTTCCGGTACCCATCAGTAACGCGCGCAGCGGGTGCCCGAGCTGGAACACGTTCGCGCGGCCGCGCATCTCGCCCTGCCAGGCGTCCCACGCAGCCCACACGTCCATCGGCATTACCGGCAGCGAAAACGATCCCGTCAGGAAATCGGCTCCCGGCCACCATTGCACCTGCGTTACCCGCGTGTAAGGCGAGGCGCTGTCAGACACCGAGTCGTTTTTGTCAATGGAGATCTCTTTGAGGCCGGGCAGCTCTGGCAACGGCACAATGTCACACCCATTCCCTTGCTGGAACGCCAAAGCCGCCCGCCCCTGTTACATGCGTGGTGCCGCCGATCGCATCCGGCCTTCCGTCACCGCGTGCACACTGTCACGCACAACTCGCGGATGCCACTCCGCCAGCTTGCTGTTCATCGTCCGGTGGAACTCTTCCGGCGTTACGCCGTTACCTACCGAAATGCTGTAGTAGGCGTTGCCGCCGAAGGCTTCCTGCATCCGATTGTTCGGCGTGATGTAGCCCGATCGGCCCGGCGAGAACCACTCCGGACCTTTCTCGCCGACAATGTAACCCTTGCCTTCGTCAATGCCGCCGCCAAACGCGCGGAAGCCACCGAAGAGACTGCTCAGAAGCGAACCGCCAGGCAGGAACGACAGAGCAGCATCCGAGGCGATGCCGCCGATGCTGTCCATGAGGCTGGAGCCGCCACCTTTGCCGCCGAACATGCTGGTGAGCGTCGCGGGCGAAGGCAGCAGAGAGTCTGCCGATTTTCCATCAGAGCCGTTGATGACATTAACGTAGAACGCCTTGCCGCGACTGCCGTCAGGCTTGCCAGCATCCTTAGCAAGACCAAACTTATCCTGCAACTTCTGCAGGCCAAGCGATTCGAGCCGCCGCACTCCAATGTCAGCGATATTGCCGCCCACACCTTTCAGCATCCCCGTCACGTCGGTGCGTTCGCCCATAATGCCGCGCACGATGTTCTGATTCGTTCCGCCCAGTATCTGCCCATACAGACTCACCACCTGCTGCGCAGAGTCCTTCGAGTCCACCACCCAATCAGCATTCGCTTTCTTCAGCGCATCACGCCACGACGTCGCGGCGACAGAAGCGCCGTCCTGCAGCACCTCCGTGGCCCGCCGCGTGTCGAGCTGCACCATTTGCGCCTGCAGCGTGTTGCGCTGCGCTTCCGCTTCCGGCCCATCCCGCACCGCGTCCATCTGCTCACGCAGCCGAGCCATTGCCTGCTCATACTGCATGGTGTGCAGCGTCTGCATTTGCACGGCCGCATCGGCCTTGCTTATCTGGCCAGCCTGCAGAGCGTACTGCACATTCGCTTCGGCGATGGACAGCGCAGCGTCCTGCTGCTGCTCTTTCAGCGTGCGCGCCGTTCGCGCCGCATCCTCAGCACCCTTGGCATTCGCACCGATGCCCGGCATCACCAGCGCAAGCGCATCCTTCATGCCCTCGCGCCCGAATGCCTCCCGCAGCTTGATACCTTCGTCCAGCAGCTTCGCTTTTTCGACGTTCAACGTACGCAACGACTCGAAGCTCTTCTTTTCAGCGGCTTGGTAATTCTCCGTTCCTACTGCCGCCTCGTTTGAGCGGTCCACCCAAAACCGGTGGATCGCATCCGCCGACGCCCTGCCGCTGGACTCCATTGCTGCCAGATCATCGTCCCACTGCTTCCGCTGCTCTTCCGCAGCCTTGTGGGCGGCTTCCTTCGCCTTGCTTGCAGCTTCCCGCGCCGCTGTTGCCGCCGATCTCTGCAGTTCGATCTGCTTCTGCTGCCCGGTCAGTAGAGCGTTACGCTTGCGCTCCGTGTCCTCATCATCTTGGTTGTCCAGCACATCCAATGCACCGCCGATAATGTTGCGCTGCGCAGTTTGATCCCCATGTGCCTGAGCATAGGAGATACGGACCTTTGTCTTTACGCCGTAAGCTCCGGTCTGGTCAACCTCTTCCGTGCCGTTGATCTTGCCCTGCAGCTCTCGCAAATCAGAGCGCAGACGATCACGCCGTTGCTGCAATGCCGCCGCGGCATCCTTTGACTGCTGACTGTCTGGCCCAGAGGAGCGCACCGCATTTTTGTAATCACGCGTCCGGTCGGCGATGTCGCGAAACCCACCCTGCACCAGGTTTGACGACTCCGAGGTGCTGCCCTGGTCGAGCAACTGGCCCAGCAGGCCCACCTTCTGCTCTTTGAGCAACTTGCTCACATCGTTGTAGGCGGAGCGCGCACGGTCCGCCAGATGGTCTACCTCCAGCGCCGTTTCTGCGACCGCCAGCTTCAACCCGTTTTCTGGTTTATGCAGCAGCTTCGCAATGCTGATTTCCAGCTCTGCATTCTGCTTCCGGAGCGTGTCTACCGAGGTTTCTATTGGCGCGCTGATACCCTCGAAGCCCTCACGGAGGCGCATCCCGGCCTCGCGCGCCTCGCGCAACTTCTCCCGCAGTTCCGCGACCTTCGTAGAGGCATCCGCCAGCAAGGCGATGCCACCCACCACCGGGAACACTGCTGCGGCAAAGTTTGCAAAGCCCGGGATTGTCGCGGCGAATGCCTCGGCAGACCGAAGCCCACCACCGCGCACGAGCGCACCGGCTTTCTGTCGCGCCGTGGGCTCTAGATGCTCTTCACGCGGCGCTCTGGTCAGCTTTTCAACTTCAGCGCGCTGCCGTTTCAGCTCTTCTGTTGCACGCGCGATCGCCTTGGCTTTGTCCTCTTCGGACTTGACCATCTTGCGGCCGGCCGCCTCGGAATCAGCGGTGATTTGCTTTTTCGCCGCATTAAACGCGAGCTGGTCGCCGAACTGCTTTTGCTGCAACTGCCTCAGCTCTTCGGAACTGGCACCAGATGCCTTCGCCTGCAGCACCAGCTCTTTGTGTGTGGCCTTGCTTTGCGCTTCGAGCTTTTTCAGCTCACCCTGCATCGTGCGCAGTTCGGTTGTGCTTTTCTTCGCCTCCTGCTGGAGTTGCGAGCCATCGGCTGCGAACACGTACCTATTTGCCACCGAGCACCCTGTCCGTTTCCGCCGAAGCCTCTTCGACAAACGCCGCTTCCGCAGGCGCGCGCACCATTTCGTTTACCCGCCGCACGAAGCCCTTCTCCGGGATCGTCGCGGTGCCCAAGTCAAGAAAGCGAGCGATGTGATTGTTGCGACCGAAGTCCACCACCGCCGCCTGCGGCTTGCCGTTCTCTTCCGGCAAGATGCGCGCCCGCACACTTGCTTTAAGCGCCCCAACCGGAAGCGAAGTAGTACCGCGCCGCTTGCCGCTGGAGACCGGCGTGGCCGCGCGCATAACTGGAGTGACGACTTCCGCCACCGCCTCCAGCCCCTTGCGCTCGATCGCCGACACCGTGGCCTGGTCCTGCAGCTTTTCGAGCCTTTGAATAGTGCGCTCCAGGTCACCGTAAAACGCGGAGTTATCGGCCATCAGATCATCTCTCCGCGCTTCACTTTGTCGAGACAGAGGCCCTTGCCAGCGCGCATCTCCGCCGCAAGCTGCGCACGCTTGGCAAGCCACCCCGAGTAAGCACGCTGCTGCTCAGGTGTACCTTTCACACCAGCCCTTATCCTTCGCGAGTGACGGTGTGTCGGCATGTAATCCAGCGCCGACACACCCTCCACCCCCGCGAAAGATGCAAAGCCGGGGCGAATGGCCGACGGGTGCCAGGCCAGCAGCATTTCATCGTGAATCAAGCGCTCGCGGTGCTCTTCCCACAGCAGGTGATACTGCCGTGGGGTAAGCCGCCAGAACTCATCACTGGACAAACGCAGGTGATACCGCGCACGCGCCCACATGGCCGCCAGGCGGTCACGCAGGCTTAGGGCTGGGCCTGCGTGACCGCTTCCCCCTCGGACGCAGCCTCGGGCTCAGGAGTGGACTCTATCCACGCCTCTCGCACCGCTTCGATAATCAGAAAGCGGTTCTTCAGCGTGACCCAGCCCATAACCTGCTCCAGCTTCAAATCAGGCTGCCAGCGCAGCAGCGACGCATACAGCAGAGCCGCCGTGGCCGAGGCAGAAGGAGCCTGCAGGATTTCGTTGAAGAGGTTCAAGCCGGTCAGACTTTCGACGCGCGCCACAGAGGCCATATCGAAGCACAGATGCCGCTCTTCCCCGCCGATCTTAACCGGCACCTGGGGCAACGTGACATCTACATCCAGATCAATTGTCTGCTTTGCCATCGCGCCTTTACGCTCCCGCCTGAGTCGTGATGACTCCGGTAATGTCGAACTCTACAGAGTAGGTGGAGGCTTCCATGCTCATGTCTGGCATACCCAGCTTCGTGATGAGAGCACGGTAAGTGTCCACAGGCCCCGTCTGCATTCCTTTAAGCGCTGGATACTTCACGCGCACGGTCAGCGCCTGGTCCGCATCGAACGCTGACGCTAGCAGCAACTGCCCCGGATCGTTGTAATCGGCAACGATGTCGATGGTGACCGTGCCGGAGTCTTTCTGGCCGGGCAGCTTGACCTTGTAACGTCCTGGCGATTTCAGGCTGGTGCCGTCCGACGTAGACATAGACCGACCGCTTGGGCCGTACTTCTTATGACCGCCGAGCGGCGTGAAGTTCGCTCCGTCGTCTACGGACAGGTCAATATCCCCATCCCACCCAGTAAATGCGTGCGCTTCCGTGCTGATTCCAGCCATGTGCCTTCCCTTCCCGCCGCAGCGGTTGATTTACTCGTAAAACCAGATGAGGTAGTCAGCCGTGACACCCCGCAACTTTGTCTCCGGGTCGTACCGGGAACGCTTTGTATCGCGCGTGACCTTACGCACTTCAGTGCCGTCCGCCTGGACACCGCGAAGCGCACTCATCACCTCACGCGCTGCTTTCGCAATCAGCTTCGCGTCAGAGCTATCCACGGCCCACGAATCCAACTGCACCCGCGCCCGCTCCAGATCGGTGGGGCCTTTCAACGTCTGCGTTTCCGTGCTGTCAATCAGCGAGAGCACGATGGCCTTCGCAGGCACCCCCCCATCGTCCAGCTTGTCGAGCACGATGTAATCGGCCACCAGCCCCTGCACCGCGGAGTCTGCGGCAAGCGCCGCCGCAATCGTCTCCGTAATCACGGCCCACCTCCCGGTGTGGCCGTTGCCGCCTCTTCCATGCAGAGCAGGTGTAGCCAGCGCCCGGCATATTCCGGGTCAAGCGGATACACCAGCCCGTACACATGCGGCCCGAACCGCACCTTCATTCCCGCGCTGATTCCGTCGCGGTGCCGGATCGTAATCACATGCGACGCCCGCTCCGCATACTGCTGCGTCATGTAGCGCGCCTGGCCACTCATTGCCACAACACTGGCCCTCACCCGAGCCACCAAGCGCTCGGTCTTTTCACGTGAGGCGTTGCGAGGCCCGTCGAACGCGACGATGGATATCGTGTGCCGCAGACTGCCCGGGTCAACAGCATTGTTGAGTGCAGCAGGCATCGAGTTTCCTTATGTGGCTATGTGGATGTGTGGCTAGATG
>CALMAP010000074.1:0-5196 GCA_937859825.1 uncultured Terriglobus sp.
GGGTCGAAGGCAGCAGCGGGGTCGAAGGCAGCAGCGGGGATCGTGAGGGGCGGCACCACTGGAGTGTAACGGCGTGTATTCCCAGCAGGCCAGCGCTACACTCGGCATCAGCGATGAGGATTCTGGTTGTGGGTGCCGGCGCGACCGGCGGATATTACGGCGGGCGGCTGCATGGGGCCGGCCGCGATGTGACGTTCCTGGTGCGCGCACGCCGTGCGGCACAGATCGAAGCGGAGGGGCTGCGCATTCTCAGCCCCGAAGGCGACGCCACGCTTCACCCAAGGCTGATCAGCGCAGAGGAACTAAAGGCGGCTCGAGAGACCTTCGACTTAATCGTGTTGACCGTGAAGGCGTACTCCCTCGAGGATGCGTTGCACGACATCGACCCGGTGATCGGGCCGCGTACGCTGCTGTTGCCTGTTCTGAACGGACTCAAACACCTTGAGTATCTTGCCGAGCGATACGGCACGGACCGTGTGCTGGCGGGTACTGTCCGCATTCTCGCCGATCTGACTCCGGAAGGCATGATTGAGCTGCTGGCTCCCTTGACCGAGCTGACCATCGGCTTCCTGCCCGGCTCCAGCGATTTGCCTGGCGGCAGTGACGCGCGACATGCAAGTGAAGCAGAGCTTCGCGAGGTGCTGAACGTGCCAGGCATTCGCCTCTCTGTCTCCGGCAACATATTGACGGCAATGTGGCGGAAGTGGTGGCTGCTGGCCAGCCTGAACGTTGTCTGCATTCTCTCCGGTGGCACCATCGGTGAGGCGGTCTCGGCGGACGGCGGCGAGCGGTTTACCCACGCGGTGATGGACGAGTGTGTCTCCGTTGCTGCGGCCAACGGCTATCCACCGGACGCGGAGACGCTGACTGAGATGCGCGGACGCTTTTCCGATCGGGACTCGCGCCTGAGTTCATCGATGTTCCGCGACCTCTCACGCGATCTGCCGGTGGAGTCCGACCATATTCTGGGCGATCTGCTTGCCCGCGCCGGGGACCTGCCGGTGCCACTGATGCGTGCGGCTTACGTGCGGCTGAAGGTTTACGAGGCCGGTCGAAACAGCAGCGAAGGCTGAGTGCGCATCTGCTTTCCCAGGAAGTCCGGTAGCGTAAGTCGCAGGGCAGTTCCGTTAAAATCATCAGGTTGCGCACCCGCGCGAAAAGAGGAGCAAAACGGCATGGCATCGCAGATGGCAAACATCCCGGCATTGAGAGAGCTGCAGGGCACACTGACCGCCCGCATGAAGAAATCAGTGGAAGATTTTCGCGCAAGCCTGCTGGCGGCACGCACCGGCCGCGCCAACGTGCACATGCTGGACAACATTCGTATCGACTATTACGGCTCCGAAATGCCCATCAACCAGTTGGCTCAGGTAAGCGCGCCCGAGGCGCAGTTGATCGTGGTTTCGCCGTTTGATATCGGCACGGTCGGCCTGATCGAAAAGACTATCCGCACCAGCGGCCAGGGCTTTAACCCCATGCACGACGGCAAGGTCATCCGCGTGCCCATCCCACCCATGACGGAGGAGCGCCGCAAAGACGCCGTGAAGCAGCTTGCCAGCGTGCTGGAAGACCATAAGACCAGCATCCGCAACATTCGCCGCGACGGCAATGACGCGATCAAGAAGGCGGCGAAAGACAAGCTGATCTCCGCCGACGACGAGAAGCGTGCCACCGAGGAGACACAGCAGATGACCGACAGTGAGATCAAGACGCTGGAGGACATGTTCAAGATGAAGGAAAAAGAATTGATGACCGTCTGAAGACGGTCGCCGGATTTGTTGTAGTGGGACGGGCTGCGTCAACATGCAGCCCTTTCTTCATGATGGCAATATGAAGTGAAGGGATCCGCTTTCCTTTCTTAGCGACACAGGAGAAGGCTGAAAGCAGGTCCCTTCGCTGCGCTACGGGATGACAAACCTAAGAGATACCACCGCCCGTGCCGCATCGCGCACCGCACGCACCGTCTCCGCGACCTGCTCGGCTGTGATGCTGCTGTTCAGTGTGAACCGCACGGCAGTCTGTGCCACCTCGGGCGGCACACCCATTGCGACCAGCACGTGCGAAGGCTCGTCTGACCCTGCGGCGCAGGCGGACCCGCTGGAACACACGATGCCACGTTCCTCCAGTTGCAGCAGAATCGACTCGCCACTCGTGCCCGGAAAGCAGAACGACGCGTTCCCGGGCAGGCGTTCTTTCGGATGGCCGGAGAGTATCGCGCCGGGAACTTCGGCCAGCACGCCGCGGATGAGTTCGTCGCGCATAGCCATCAGGTGCGGCACGGCGGCTGCGCGTTCTGCCTCCGCAAGCTCCAGCGCGCGCGCGAATCCCACCGCGCCCGCGACGTTCTCCGTGCCGGAGCGTCGGCCGCGCTCCTGACCGCCACCGTGCAGGAGCGGCTCAATCGGCACACGCGATTTCAGGAAGAGCATACCGACTCCCTTGGGTGCTCCCAGTTTGTGCCCGGAGAGGCTGAGCGCGTCCACGCCAAGCGCAGTTGCCTCGAGCGACAACGCTCCGCCAGCCTGCACCGCGTCGGTATGGAAGGGGATGCCGCGCCCGTGCGCGAGCTTCGCAAGTTCTGCAACGGGCTGCACCGTGCCCACCTCGTTGTTGGCGAGCATTACCGTGCAGACCGTGGTATCCGCGCGCAGAGCGGCCGCATACGCTTCCATACGGATCGAGCCATAGGCATCCACAGGAACATGCGTAATCTCGAAACCGTGGTGCCGCTGCAGGTAATCGCAGGCCGCAAGCACGGCCTCATGCTCGATGGGTGTCGTCACGATGTGACGTCCGCGCGGGTTCGCCAGCGCGATGCCTTTAAGGGCCAGGTTGTCTGCCTCGGTACCGCCTGAGGTGAAGATAACCTCACCAGTCTTGCAGCGCAGCACGGCGGCAACGCGCTCTCTCGCGTCCTTCAGCGCAAGGCGAGCACGGTCACCCACACTGTGGTGACTGGAAGCGTTGCCGAAGTCCTGCGTGAGGTACGGCCACATCGCCTCAAGCACTTCACGGCGCACGGGTGTGGTGGCGGCGTTGTCGAGATAGATCATGACTGGAGTGTCTCAGCCCCGAGCATGAACACACCCCAGCGCAGCACCTTTCAGCGAAGCTTTCCGCGGAGTGCCACAGCTTTCCTCAGACCAGTTCGTAGGGGTGCCGCTGGTGGCGGCTCATCAGGCTGGCGGCAATGTCGTCGCCCTGCACGGTCTCGGTCTTCGGGTCCCAGTGGATGTGGTGGTCGGTCTTCATCGCCATCCAGTGCAAGAGACAAGTAGTGCAGGCGCGATGGCCGATCTCCGCGGGTGCGGTCGGCTGCTTGCGGCTCCGGACGCAGTCCAGCCAATTGCCGTGCTGGTCGTCCGCCGTATAAAGGTGAATCTCATTCGGCCCGATCACGCTCTCGAGCATCTTCGGATCGCTGGCGCGCAGCGGAATCACCGGTACCGGCTTGTCCGTTGCGGATGCGGTGGGCGTGCTCATGCCGTCGCGGCAGACGAAGATCCAGCCCTTGTCGCCGTACCACTTGATGCCGTTCTCAAAATCTCCAGAGATGGTCATGACCACGCCGTTCTCGTACCGGCCATAGGTCTTGAAGGGGCCGTGCACATTCCACAGGCCTTCTTTGGGGAACTCGGCCTGCCCCCAGATTTCGACGGGCCCGGTCAGTTCGGTGTCCATGCCCCAGTGCGCGGTGTCCACATGGTGCGCGCCCCACCCGGTAATCATGCCGGCGCCGAACTGCTCCATGCGCAGCCAGCCGGGACGATCGAAGCCCTTGGTTGGCATCACGCGGTCGATGGTGTACGGCACTTCCGGCGTGGAGCCGAGCCACGCGTCGTAGTTGAAGTCTTTCGGCACCGGCATGGGCTGCGGATTACCGCCCGCAGGATCGCCCGGCAGGCCGACCTCCACCCGCTGCACGGTGCCGATGCGGCCGTTGCGGACGAGCTCCGCCGCGCGGGCAAACTGCTTCCACGAGCGCTGCTGCGAGCCGATCTGCACGATCTGCTTCGACGCCTTCACGTGGTCGGCCATCACGCGGCCCTCGTGGATGGTGAGCGAGGCGGGCTTCTGCAGATAGACGTCTTTGCCTGCCTTCACGGCAGCGATGGCCAGTCGCGCGTGCTGGTGGTCCGGAGTAGAGATGAGCACAGCGTCGATGGATTTGTCGGCGAGCAGCTGGCGGTAGTCCGCGTAGCCCTTTGTTCCGGTGTACGGCTTGCCCAGTTTCTTCGTGTACTGCCCGTCGACGAACGCGATCCCCTGCGCGACACGATCGGCGCTCAGGTCGCAGACGGCCACGATGCGGTTGTCGCGGCCCGCAACGCCTGTGTACTGGATGACGCCGGGCATGTCGTGCCCGCGCGAGATGCGGCCCACACCGATCGCGCCGATGGTGATGCGGTTCGATGGCGCGTTTTCACCGAAGACCGACGCGGGCACGATGGTGGGAAAACCTGCGACCGCGGCAACGGCGGCGGTGGACTTCAAGAAGCTGCGGCGTGTGGCTTGCATTGGACCCTCCGTGTAGCAAACGTTTCGTGCGGAACAAGGACCGAAGGTCCGCTCTATACCAGCCTGGGCCAACGGCCCAGGAAAAGAGCGGGGAAGAGTGCAAGGGCTGAAGGCCCGTCCTATAGGGCGCGCCTTCAGCGCTCACCATTTCCTTTCCTTAACCTGACCCAGGGCGTTGCCCTGGGCTGGTATGGGTCGGGCCTTCGGCCCTTACTTACGTGGGATCCACGGAACTTCAGACAGCAGAGAAACCCACCTTAGCCGCAAAAGCGCGGCGAAGGTGGGGCACCTATATCGTCGCTGCTCCCAAGGCCGCTTGCCGACACAATCTACCCCTTACTGATGCCCGGCTTGTCTTCCCAGTCCAGGTGCACCCGCGTCGCCCTCACCTGTGCCTGGATCACCAGTTCCGCAGCCAGCAGGCACTGTTCCTGGTCCTGCGCGACGTGGGTGCGGTTGACTACGTCACTCACGAACTGCGGGCCGAAGGGCAGGTCGAGGTTGTTGCAGTCAATGTAGCGAGCCTCTTTCTGGTCCACCACGAACAGATTGTTCCCCTGCTTGCTCACGGCCACGTTGGTGTACTTGCGCGCCTCGATGTAGCCCTCGGTTCCGAGGATGAACAGGCGGCCGTCCCCCCACCTGGCCACGCCGTACGGCGTTAACCAAACCAGCCGC
>CALMAP010000074.1:5206-10558 GCA_937859825.1 uncultured Terriglobus sp.
CCGTTGTTGCCGCGCAGCGTCATGTCGCCGAAGTCCTGAAACGCGGGGAACTTGGGATGCCGCACGTTGGCGATCTGCGACGAGACGATCTCCGCCTTGGTGGAACCGGTGTAGAAGAGAAATTGATCGACCTGATGGGAGCCGATGTCGGTAAGAATGCCGCCGTACTGCTCCGGCTTCCAGAACCACTCGGGCCGGCCGCTCAGACCGCTGCCCATGTCGCTGCCCGGTCGTTGCGTGATCTGGTGCGGCGCGATGTTGATGGTCTGGATCACGTGGCCGATGGCGCCTGCCTTGACAAGCTCGCCCGCCTTCACGGCCGCCTTCACCTCAAGCCGTTCGCTGTACATGATGGCGAAGATCTTCTTCGTCTGCTCGACGGTGCGGCGCACGTCGGCAAGCTGCTCCAGCGTGGTGATGCCGGGCTTGTCCGAGAGAAAGTCCTTGCCCGCTTTCATGGCCTTGACGCCGATGGGGGCGCGCTCATTCGCGATCTGCGAGCTGAGGATGAGCTGGATCGAGGGGTCGTGGATCACCTCGTCCTGCGTCGCAGCGATCTTTACGTCGGGGTAACGCTTCTTGAACGCGGTGACCAGGTCTGGCTCGAGTCCCCAGGCGATGGTCAGCACACCGCCACCGCGCTGGATGGCACCGATCATGCCGTAGATATGGTTGTGGCTCATGCCGCACACGCCGAACTTGATCGTGTGCTTGGGTGCGGCAGCGCTGTCCTGATCGGGCATTGCAACTTCATGCCGCAGCGGGCCGGCTGCCCCTTCAAACATATCCGGCATGGCGAGGGCGGGCATTGCGGTGGCAGCGCCCGCAGCGCTGAGTGCCTGAAGAAACTGCCGGCGTGGAATCGAAGAGGATGGCATAGGGGAAGAGGACGCTCCAGCAGAAATTTGACTTTGGTTTGCCTAACGAACTTAGCGCCTTTGCCACTCGCAAAAGCAGCGCAACGGAACTCTACTTGCTGCAAAGCCTTTCTGGCAAGTGGCGGGCCTAGATTTCGGGCCACACCGCAGGGTGTGACGATTGCGCGGATTGCTGCGTGACCCGGGATTAAGTTTTGTAGTAACAATTATCTTCACTTGGAAGGTAAGCGCCGCGCACACCTGCATGGCCGCATGAAAGGGAAAGCCGTTGGAGCAGCGTTGCGCGGTAGTCGTGGGAGGAACGTCGGGCCTCGGCAGGGCAATTGCGATTGGCCTGGCAAAGGCCGGTCTGGATGTTGTGGCAACGTCGCGTTCCCCGGAGGGTGTGGCCGAGACCGCGGCGGAGATCGAGGCGCTGGGTCGCAGCACCCTGCGCGTGGCGTCCGACGTTGCGAGCCGCGACTCCCTTGTCAGCCTGCGTGATGCAGTCGTCGCGAAATTCGGCAAAGTCGACGTTCTGGTGAATGCCGCAGGCATGACGAAGCGTGAACCGACGCTCGACGTTACGGAAGAGACGTGGAACCGCATCCTGGACGTGAACCTGACCGGCACGCTGCGCGGCTGCCAGGTTTTCGGCGAGCACATGATTGCACGGAGCGGCGACGGCATCCGTGGCCGCATCCTCAACATTGCTTCGCTTTCTACGTTTGTCGCTTTTACGGAAGTCACGGCCTACTGCTGCAGCAAGGCCGCCGTGGGTGCGCTTACCCGCTCCCTAGCGGTGGAGTGGGCGCCATTTGGCGTCTTGGTCAATGCCATCGCGCCAGGGGTATTCCCCACCGCACTCAACAGCAGAATCATAGACAGCCCACGCGGGCAGGAGCTGAAGATGCGCACGCCCATGGCCCGCTTCGGCATGGCGGAAGAACTCGTAAGCACGGCGATCTACCTCAGCAGCCCTGACACCACCTACACCACAGGCCAGATCATCACGGTCGACGGCGGCATGCTGGCCAGCGGGGTGAACCAGTGAAGATTTCGCGCGACAGGGAACGGGAAACGAAGCGGCGCTTCGACCTGCACACCGAAGACCCGGCCTCCAGCGAGCTTGCACGCGATATTAACCGGGACATTGTGCTGGAACTGCTGCGCCGCCGCCAACCCATCGCCCGTGTGGATCTGGCGCGGCTCAGTGGCCTGCAGCGCTCCACCGTTTCGCTGATCGTGGAGCAGCTCATAGAAGAGCGGTGGATCGTGGAGGGCGCCACGGTACGCACCGCACGTGGCCGCCGCCCCACGATGCTTTCGCTCAACGCGGACCTGGTGATCCTCGTGGTCGATGTGCGGCCCAACCATGCCGTGTGCGCCGTGGTCGACCTGAACGGACACTTTCTCTCGCGGGAAAGCGTGCCCATCGCAGCCGGTGCCGAGGTGGGTGTCGCCCGCATCGCGGAGGTGCTTCTCCGTCTGCGTGCCGGGCTGGAGCGCAAGAGCTTCGAGGGCATCGGCGTGAGCCTGCCTGGCCGCGTGGAGCCGGAGACGCAGCAACTGCTGTGGGCGCCCAACCTGAAGTGGCAGGGCTACGACATCAAGGCAGCGCTGGAAGAGCGGCTCGGTCTGCAGGTTGAGATGGACAACGCCGCAAACTCCTGCATGTTGAGCGAACTGTGGTTCAGCCGTCAGGGGAGCCTGCGCAACGCGGTTCTGGTCACCATCAGCGAGGGCGTGGGTGCAGCGGTGCTGGCCAACGGCCAATTGCTCACGGGTGAGCGCGGCATGGCCGGTGAGTTCGGCCACATCCCCGTGGATCCCGCGGGACCGCTGTGCAACTGTGGCGAGCGTGGCTGCTGGGAGATGTTCGCCTCGACCCGCGCGGTGCTGCGCAACTACGCGGAGCGCGAACCCGGCAAGCTGATTACGAGCTTTACCGCGCTCATGTCGCTCGCGGACCAGGGCGACAGCCACGCCATTGCAGCACTGGAGCAGCAGGCGGTCTGGATTGCGCGCGGCCTGCGCATGGTGACGGCGGCGCTCAGCCCGGAATGCATCCTGTTTGCCGGAGACATTACGGCGTGCTGGCAGCGCAGCGGCTCCATCATCCAGCGCGAGCTTGCGGCCCGCATGCTCACCGGCAAGCCACCTGCGCTGATCGCCATCGGCGATGGGGAGATGGCGCGATTGCGCGGCGCGGCGGCGCTGGTGCTGCAGCGCCATTCCGGTTATCACCGCTCCACTGCCAGTTCTTCGCGCTCGGTGCAGCGCGACCACGCAGACGAACCGCATGAAGTGTTCGCCTGAAATTCAAAGTCTGAGGATATCCATGCTGAACCTTTCGTTGTCTCGAATTCACGGTCTCTGCGGCTTTGCGCTTGTTTTGGTCGGGGCTACGGCCGGTCACGCGCAAACGGGAGACAAGCTGCCCTACCAGAACCAGTCCCTGCCCATCGAGCAGCGCGTGAACGACCTGGTCGGCCGCATGACGCTGGAGGAGAAGGCCGCGCAGATGATCAACGGTGCTGCCGCCATTCCGCGGCTGGGCGTGCCTGCATACGACTATTGGAATGAGGGGCTGCACGGCTCCGCGCGCTCTGGGCCGAGCACGCTCTTTCCGCAGGCCATCGGCAATGCGGCCACGTTTGACGAGCCGCTGCTGCACCGCATCGGTGAGGTGATCTCGACTGAAGCACGTGCCAAGTACAACGAGGCGGTGCGCCACGATATTCACTCCATCTACTACGGCCTCACGGTGTGGTCGCCCAACATCAACATCTTCCGCGATCCGCGCTGGGGCCGCGGGCAGGAGACTTACGGCGAAGACCCGTTCCTGACGGCAAAGCTGGGCACGAGCTTCGTGCGGGGCATCCAGGGCGACGACCCGAAATACTTCCGCGCCATCGCCACGCCCAAGCACTACGCCGTGCACAGCGGACCGGAGGCGACGCGCCACAGCGACAACGTCGAACCCACCCGCCACGACCTGTGGGACACCTACCTGCCCGCCTTTCGCTCGGCCATTGTGAACGGCAAGGCAGACAGCATCATGTGCGCCTACAACGCGATCGACGGCAAGCCCGCATGCGCCAGCGACCTGCTGCTGAAAGACATCCTGCGTGGCGATTGGAAGTTCCAGGGATTTGTCACCAGCGATTGCGGCGCGATTGAAGACTTTACCTCAGAGGACCAGAGCTACGGCGGCGGCAAGCACGCGCATCACTACGTGCAGACCGATACCGAGGCTGCAGCCGTTGGCGTGAAGAGCGGTACGGACACAAGCTGCGGCCGCGACTACCTGCACCTTGCGGATGCGGTGAAGCAGGGCCTGATCAAAGAGTCGGAAGTTGACGTGAGTCTGCGCCGCTTGTTCACCGCACGCTTCCGGCTCGGCCTGTTCGATGACCCCGCATCCATGCCGTATGCGAAGGTCCCTTACGCCGCCATCCTGAGCCCGGATCACCAGCAGGCGGCGCTGCAGGCCGCGCGCGAGAGCATGGTGCTGTTGAAGAACAACAACGGCGCGCTGCCGCTGAACGCAACAAAGGTAAGGACGATCGCGGTCGTCGGACCAAATGCGAACGACCTCTTCTCCATTCTCGGTAACTACTACGCGATCCCGCAGAATCCAGTGTTGCCGGTGGACGGCATAGCCACAGCTGCCAAAGGCAAGCGCGTGATCTATGCGCAGAGCGCGCCTTACTCCGAGGGCCTGAAGATGGTAGTGCCGCGCACCGCGCTGCAGAACGGCAAGGCAGAAGGTCTGCGCGGCGAGTACTTCGCCAATGACCACTTTGACGGTAAGCCTGCCTTCACCCGCGTGGATAAGGAAATCTCTTTCGACTGGAGCGGGTCGAAGCCCGCAGCTGCTATCCCCTCTGAGGCGTTTTCTGTCCGCTGGACCGGCATGCTAAACGCGCCCGGGCCCGGCGACTACACCTACACGGTGCGCACTGGCGAGTGCTACCCCTGCCACGACTATGAGTCCGTCTCCGTCAGTATCGGCGGCGAGCAGAAGCTGCAATTCGTCAGCGATACTGAGGCGAAGGAGTCGCGCAGCAAAAGCACGAAGGAGTTCACGGTGCACTTTGCCGATACGAAGCCGATGCCCGTCATCATCGAGTACGCGCACCGCGCGAAGCTCTTCGGCGCGGGCCTCACGCTGGAGTGGCAGCCACCCGTCGCTCCGCTGCGCGATGCGGCGGTTGACGCGGCGAAGCAGGCGGATGTTGTGATCGCCTTTGTCGGTTTGAACCCGAACCTTGAAGGCGAGGAGATGCCCATCCAGGTGCCCGGTTTTGCCGGTGGCGACCGGACCGATATCGCGCTGCCCGCGGCGCAGCAGCATATGCTTGAGGCGGTCAAGGCCACGGGAAAGCCACTGTTCGTTGTGCTGATTAACGGCTCTGCCGTCGCAATCAATTGGGCGAAAGAAAACGCCGATGCAGTCCTGGAAGCCTGGTACCCCGGCCAGGGCGGCGCA
>CALMAP010000075.1:0-1724 GCA_937859825.1 uncultured Terriglobus sp.
TCCCAGCAGGTAGTGCAGCTCACGCCGGGCAAGGGCTTCGTCGTCCACGAGCACGGCGGAAAGGGCCATGCGCAAAGTATAAGTTGCGCGTTCCGCTCAGAGCGGCGTCATACTGAAGGCATGGCCACGGCGACCCTCATTCCAGTGGAAGAATACCTTCGTACGAGCTATCGGCCGGACTGCGACTATGTGGATGGAGAGGTACAGGAGCGCAACTTGGGCGAACGTTGGCATAGCGCTGTACAGACAATGATCGGCATCATCTTCGGCCAACGCCGGAACGAGTGGGGGTTACTGCCTGGTACTGAGCAACGGTTGCAGGTCACCCCATACCGGTTCCGCGTGCCTGACGTTTGCATTGTGCGAACCACCGACCCGTTCACACCGATTTTGCAGTCCCCACCAGTGCTCTGCGTAGAGATACTCTCCACGGAAGACCGCTTCAGCCGCATCCTGGAACGCGTGGAAGAGTACATCGCAATGGGAGTGCCGCACGTCTGGATCATTGACCCGCGCAGCCGCGAAATCTGGACGGTGGGTGCGGACAGCCGCCCCGTCCCTTTCCATGGCGAGGAACTCACGCTCCAAGGCACCCCGGTGTGTGTCTCAGTGACAGAGATATTCGCCTTGATCGATGAAGTGCCTACGGCGGATCAAACCTCGTGACTCGCTCAGAACGAATAGCGAAATTCAGTGCCTCCGAGTTTGATAACGATTCTTATCTGCGAGACAATAGTTCCGTAGCTACGGACGATCAGCCGGCAACGGCCAGCGCCGCCCACAGCTCACGATAGGAGATCCGAAGCTTATGGCAGAGACCAAGAATGGGAACGGCGCCAACGGAAATGGCGCAGTCAGCAATGGCAACGAGAGCCATGTTGGCAACTACAGCGCCAGCACCCTCACCACTCGGCAGGGCCATCCGGTTCCAGACAACCAGAACCTGCGCACCGTGGGTTCGCGTGGTCCAGCCGTGCTGGAGAACTACCACTTTCTCGAAAAGATCACGCACTTTGATCGCGAGCGCATTCCTGAGCGCGTGGTGCACGCGCGCGGTGCCGGGGCCCACGGCTACTTTGAGGCATACGGCAAGGTAGGCGACGAGAAGATTGCCGATTTCACCCGCGCCAAGCTCTTCCAGGAAGCGGGCAAGCAGACACCGATTTTTGTGCGTTTCTCGACCGTGATCCACGGCCAGCACTCGCCAGAGACGCTGCGCGACCCCCGCGGCTTCGCCATCAAGTTCTATACCGAAGACGGCAACTGGGACTTGGTCGGCAACAACCTGAAGGTCTTCTTCATCCGCGACGCCACCAAGTTCCCGGACATGGTGCACGCCTTCAAGCCGGACCCACTGACCAACCGCCAGGACAATGGCCGTTTCTTCGACTTCATCGCGAACACGCCGGAGGCGACCAATATGGTCACCTACCTGTTCAGCCAGTACGGCATTCCCGCCAGCTACCGCTTTATGGAAGGCTCCGGCGTGAACACCTACAAGTGGGTGAACAAGGAGGGCCGCGCCGTTCTGGTGAAGTACCACTTCGAGCCGAAGGTCGGCGTGAAGGGCCTCACGCAGGATGAAGCGAACGCCATCCAGGCGACCAACTTTAACCACGCCACGCAGGACCTGTACGATTCCATCGAGAACGGCGACTATCCCGAGTGGGAGATGTTCGTGCAGATCATGAGCGACGACGAGCATCCTGAGCTTGACTTCGATC
>CALMAP010000075.1:1734-6955 GCA_937859825.1 uncultured Terriglobus sp.
GTGCTGAACCGCAACCCCTCCAACTTCTTTGCGGAGACGGAGCAGGTGGCTTTTGGCACCGGCGTTCTCGTTGATGGTCTGGACTTTTCGGACGACAAGCTGCTCGTCGGCCGTACCTTTAGCTACTCGGATACCCAGCGCTACCGTGTGGGCACCAACTACCTGCAGCTGCCCATCAACAAGCCCATCGGCTGCCCGGTCTTTACCGGCCAGCGTGACGGCCAGATGGCATTCGACGTAAACGTTGCGCCGAACCAGAACCCGCACGTGAACTACGAACCCAGCAGCCTGGGTGGACTGAAGGAAGCGAAACCGGCCGGTACCGCGTACACGCCGGAGATCAGCGGCAAGCTGGTGCGCCAGAAGATCGATCGCACCAACGACTTCGCACAGGCGGGTGATGCCTACCGCACCATCTTGAATGCGGAGCAGCGCGATGAGCTGGTGAAGAACCTGGGTGGCGCGCTGGCCGATTGCACCGAGTACAACCGCGAGAAGCTCTACACCTACTTCGACCAGGCGGATGCCGAATATGGCAAGCGCGTGCGCCAGGAGACGGCAAAGGTTCTCGAGGCAAAGACCGGCATGAACGCCAAGGCCTCGGCGGCGGTGAAGCACGGCTTGGAGCATGCAACGGCGCTGGCTGGCATCAGGTAAGTCGTAATCACGCAATGATTAAGAAGGCCGGGCACTTCCCGGCCTTCTGTTTTGCCCCCTGCGAAGCCAATGCGTTCCTGGCGGCATGGTCTATGTCGTTGAAATCCCTTCCTGGGAGCAAGTATGGCCGCGACCAGACCTGTAAGCCAGGGGCATACAACGAAAGCACCTTTACCTGGAATTTGTCATCAGCCGCCCATGGGACCGGATGTCTCTCAGTCGTATGTGGAACCGATGTGATTCCCGGTCCCGCAGAGTATGCATCCAACATTCGCTGTAGGTATTGCGAGGCCGGTCACATGGTGTACGTGAACCACAACATGCTGTACAAATTCCACGACGACGTGGCCGCCTTCGTTCGAGACACGCAGTCCGGAAAACGAAGCGTTAACAAACAAGGGCGGCACAGGCTACCCTAGCCAAGCACTCCGCTTCGAGACGGATCTGGAGCGCAGTGTACGGATGAGAAGTTTCCTCACAGCGGTCGCCGTGTGTCGAGAAAAAATCAACGCAAGCATGTGCTGACACCTGACTCCATCGCGGAGCCCAAGTATCTGCACTCTTACTTGGCGTCGTTGTACTCTTCGAGCCACGCCATCTGAATCGCTTCCAGAATGCCTTCGGTCGACTTCGCAGGATCTCCAACAAACCCAGGAATCGTAGTAATAAGTTTGTGCATGTCCGTGAAGCGAACGGTAAGCGGGTCCATTTCCGGATGCGCTTCCTGCAACTGGATGCCGATCTCTTCGACGTCGGTCCAGTTAATCTCCTGAGGCATGGCTTACTCCTTGCCCGCAACGACGGCAGCGGGCTTGCCTTCCTGCACGTAGTTGCGGTTCCACGCGGGAATTTCGACGAGATAGGCACCTGGCTTTCCAATCACCGCCTGGCAGCCTAACCGCGAGTTCGTCTGCGGACCTGCGGCCAGATCAATACGGTCAAGCTCATCATCTTCTGGGTCGGAGAGGCCCGGCTCGCCCTGCTTCACGTAGACGTGGCAGGTGGTGCAGGCGCACACGCCTCCGCAGGCATGGTCGAGAAAGATGCCGTAGTTCTCGGCAATGTCCAGAAAGCTCATGGGACGACCGTGGCCGTCATAGGGCATCTCGCCGAACGGGAACTCGACGGTCTTGTTCTCCGGCTGAAAGGTGACGCGCACGATGTTCTCAGCGGGCGGAACGGAAAGGTCAACCGGCGGCAGATCGATGTGATGTTCGCTCATAAAGGCTCCCATCATTCTATCGAAGCGCCACAACTCCTACTTTCGGCGTGGAGGCGCTGTTCCCAATACCCTGCCCAGCCGGTTGTAGAACCCCCACGCGTTTGCCCATGATGCGTGATTCCCTCACACCTGTGTACATTGGTTCGCAGTTGCAGGAGAAGATTTCTGGTGATTGCGCGTGGGCCCTTGCTGGGCGAGTTCATGGGGACATTTGTGGTGATGCTGCTGGGCAACGGTGTGGTGGCCGGGGTCTTGCTAAAAAAAAGCAAGGCGGAGAACGCAGGCTGGATGGTGATCACCACCGCCTGGGGCTTTGCCGTACTCAGCGGTATCTTCGTTGCGCAACTGTTTGGCTCGCCAGATGCGCACCTGAACCCGGCCTTTACGTTTGCTGCCGCGATCAAGACCGGGGCGTGGCACACCGTACTGCCCTACTGTGCGGCACAAGTGGGCGGCGCGTTTCTGGGTGCAGTGGCAACCTGGCTATTTTTTCTGCCCCACTGGCGGGTCACAGACGATCCCGGTGCGAAGCTCGGTGTTTTTGCCACGTCGCCAGCTATCCGGTCCTACGGCTCGAACCTGTTCTGCGAAGTACTGGCGACGTTTGTGCTGGTGCTGGTTGGCCGGAGGCATGAGCTCGAAGCTGGTGCTAACGACGGGCGCGGCGGCGGGCCTGAGTCCACTGCTGGTCAGTTGCCTCGTGTGGGGCGTGGGCCTGTCGCTTGGCGCGACTACCGGCTACGCCATCAATCCTGCGCGAGACCTGGGGCCACGGCTGGCGCACTGGGTTTTGCCGATTGCAGGCAAGGGCGGCAGTGACTGGGCCTACGCCTGGATCCCCATCCTCGGCCCGCTGCTGGGCGCGGGGCTCGCTGGATGGGTGCTGTTCATGCTGCACGCGTAGAAGAGACTTCAGCCTATTCTACTTCACAAGCTCTTTCTCGATTGCGGCGACGATCACCGGTGCATCTGGCAACGTGTCCGGCGAGAAGCGGGCAATCACTTCACCGTCTTTGCTGATCAGGAATTTTTCAAAATTCCATAGCAGTTCCGGTTCGGCATTCGGGGTCTCGCCAAACTTGATCAGTCCCTGGATGAAGCCTGCCTTGCCCTCGCCGGTGGAGGTTGGCACACGGTCAATCAGTTCCGCGTAGAGCGGGTGCTTTTCCGGACCGGTTACCTGGATTTTCGAGAACATTGGAAAGGTCGCGCCGAAGTTCCCCGTGCAGAAATCCTGGATATCTTTATCCGAGCCGGGCTCCTGGCCGGCAAAATCATTTGCTGGAAAGCCGAGTACGTTGAATCCCGAACCTGAGTATGCCTTCTGCAGGCGTTCCAGCCCTTCGTACTGTGGAGTCAGGCCGCATTTGCTCGCGACATTTGTGACGAGCAGCACCTGATTCCGGTAATCACCGAAAGAAGCAACGGTGCCATCGATTTTCGTGACGGGTATCGTGTAGAGATCAACTGACATTGCCCCATGATAAGGGCATGGAGCAATGCGGTCAGCTTGCGATGTGCGCTTTACAGCGCGACGGCGGTCTTGCGGCGCTTCTTTTTGTAGGCCAGAAGGTCGTCCTGCCAGGAGCCGAGGGCAGCCGCAAGAGGAGATTCCTGGTCGAGTTGGGCCGCGCTGCGCTGAAGGCGTGCCACCTGTTCACCAAAGGTACTCGGCTGGCTCTTTTCTGCCTCAATCGTGGCTACGGCGGAAGCCGTGATCGCGGGAGAAGCCTCCGTATCGGAGATGCGTGAATCCGTCCAGCCTTCCGGGCGAAGCGAGCGCGGCAGTTCATGACTGGCGAACTCGATACCATTTTCCGCGAGAGATTTCGCCGTGGCTACGAGGCCTTCACGTTTAAGTGAGAGCTTGCGAATTGCGGCGTCACGCAATGCGTCTGTCGCGAACGTCTCATGTTTGACCAGATGAACCATCTTGCGGTCATAGAGGTCGATTTCGCGATGAAGATCACGAAGGAAATACTTGTCTTGCACTACGGTGCGCATCGGTGAATGCTCCTGTGGCCGCTGCGGCCCGCTAAGGTGATGGTACGCGGAAGTGTGGCAACGTGCCCACGCGACCACATTCAGACGGAATATCGCAGGTGCACAGTGTATCGGGGTTAGGATGCGCAATGTGAGATGCGCGCATGAGAACCCTGGAATTTCGTTTTCAACAGGTAACTTCGCCGTGAACACCGGCACGCAAGTAAAAGAGGACGGCATCGCCGTCCTCTTGTGATAAGTGCCCACGTGGGCAGCAGCTAGACAGCCTGAACGTTCTCAGCCTGCCAACCCTTCGGTCCCTTGACTACGTTGAACTGCACGCGCTGACCTTCCTGCAATGAGCGGAAGCCCTGTGCCTGGATCGCAGTGTGGTGAACGAAAACGTCCTCACCGTTGTCGCGTGAAAGAAACCCAAAACCCTTGGCGTCGTTGAACCACTTCACGGTACCCTGTTCCATTGCTATTCCCTGTCCTTGTGCTGCTTGAGCGATATTTCGTCGGAGATCGAGTACGGAATTGCAAGTGCGGTTGGGCAGGGCGAGCAATTTCCCACAACGGATTCAAACGATTGCGAAAATCGTAACACGGAAGTACTGGCGATGTGATAACCAAATTGCGCAAGTTTCGTCTAAATCATTCTCCAAACTGCCAGCCTGTGCTTACTCCGCATTCCTGACGCCCAGTTGGCTCTCCAGCCGATCCATGCGTTCCTCCAGAATTCGTACCCGCTCTTCCAGTGCGCTCATCTCTTTCGGTGCCGCCGCGGCGCGTTCTTCTCGAATCGCATGCGGTCCTTCAGCCGCAACAGGCCCTTCAGCCGGCACGGCTTCACTCAGCAGTTGCTGGAACCTCTGCTCGCGGGAGCCAGCCTGGCGGGGCAATGCGGCCACCAGCGGCCCTTGTCTGCCGGAACCGTCTTCGTCCGGCCTGCTCAATCGATCCAGCGCTGAGAGAACGGCGGGAATGTCGTCGAAAGAGAACATCCGGTCGGCTCTCCCGCGCAACTCTCCGGGTGTTTGCGGACCGCGCAAGAGCAACAGGCACAGCAGTGCCGTCTCGTCCCGGCGCAGGTGAAAGACCGTGCGCGCGCGGTTTTCATACCGCTCCACGCGGCTGCCGTGATCGCCTGAGACAAGGTCCTTGTCCTCGAGCGAACGCCGCGCTGTCTCCACGTCGCGATTGGAAAGCTGCATTACCGGCTCGCGCGAGGTCTTCTGGTTGCAAGCATTCAACAGCGCGTTGAGCGAGAGCGGATAGTACTCCGGCGTGGTGATCTCTTTTTCAATCAGCGAGCCGAGAACGCGGGCTTCCGTGCTGGAGAGCTGCATCGCTTCAGCA
>CALMAP010000075.1:6965-7628 GCA_937859825.1 uncultured Terriglobus sp.
ATTGCCAACAGGTCGTGCAGTCCGTCTTCGCCCGGTGTGAGCAACCGCCGGCCGGTGCGGGCGCACTCTGCCAGATGCTCGGCCTCAAGCCGAAATTGCGAAGGTTCGGACCGCGGCGTCGATTCCGCAACCTGGATGCGGCTGCCCTGCGGCGTCTGGTACTCACCGCGCATGTGAAAGCGGTCGCGGTGGGAGAAGGCGGGGGACAATGTGATCCTGCCCTGCGCCCAGTGCACCGTCAGGGTGTCCGGCAGGCGCTCCAGATAAGAAGAGCGGCAGTAGGCCGCCGCGCCGGATGGAAAGCGGCTGGTCCAGTCGATGCTCGTCTCGACCCCGTTGCGTGCGCGCGTGGCCGTTGCGGTGTGCTCCATCGGCTCTTCCCCCAGCAGGAAGCGGGCGGCGTTCAGCGGATAGATGCCCACGTCATACAGTGAGCCTCCCCCGGCGAGCGCGCCGTTGAAGCGCCAGTCATCTTCCGGCAGGCGGAAGCCGAATTGCGACTCGATGCGCTCAACCGCGCCCAGTGAGCCGGACCGGATGAGCATGCGCAGCTTCCGGTGCAGCGGATCGTGCGGGCAACGATATGCAACGGAAAGCAGCACGCCTGCGTCGCGGCAGGCCGCGATCATGGCGCGGCAGTCTGCAGAAGTCGAGGCCATCGGC
>CALMAP010000076.1:0-486 GCA_937859825.1 uncultured Terriglobus sp.
CCGGCCCCGCTCGATCATCTCGGCGGAGAAATCAATCGCACTCATCGGGGCAGCGGACGCGGTCTCCGGTCTACGCGCAAGCAGCGCCGCTGTCATGTCTGCGGTCCCGCAGCACAGGTCGAGCACGCGCGACTCCGGACGCCGCAGGATGGCATCGAACGATCGAGCCGCACGGCCCCACCAGACCCGATCGAAACCGAAGCTGAGCAGGTGGTTCAGCCGGTCGTAGCGCGGTGCGATCTCGTCAAACATGCGCTGCACGGCGGCAGAGGCCGATGCCGCGTCCGATGTGCCTTCCGGCCTTGCTCCCATTGAGACTGGCTTCTCTGTCATTGGTTGAGGGATGCTCACGACTTTGCCACCAGCGAGGCGGAATGTACCCGCGAGAGCATCGCTTTGATTGCGGCCAGCAGTTCCTGTTCGGTCACGTCGCGCACGACTTCGACCTCGCCAATGGTTCTGGGCAGGATGAACGAAAGCGTGCCG
>CALMAP010000076.1:496-3765 GCA_937859825.1 uncultured Terriglobus sp.
TAAGTTGCAGCAGTCTTTGTGCCGTCGCCTCAAATGCAGGCAGGTCCGCATAGCGGTGCACCAGGGCAGCGATGCGGTCTGCGTCTTCTTCCCGGATGGCGCGGCGCGCCTTTGCCAGTTCCAGAGCGGCGATCATGCCCCAGCCGATGGCTTCGCCGTGCAGCAGGACGCGGTATGCCGTAGCGGCCTCGATGGCGTGGCCCACGGTATGACCGAAGTTCAGAATCATGCGGATGCCACCCTCCCGCTCGTCCTCTGCCACAACCCCGGCCTTGATGCGTACGCTCGCTTCCACCACATGCTGCAGCGCTGCCGGCTCGCCGCCCAGGATCGCGGCTGCATTCTCTTCCATGTACTCAAACAGCTTGGCATCGCGGATCACCGCGGACTTGACGCTCTCCTGCAAACCCGCGCGCAGCTCGCGAGGTGGCAGCGTGGCGAGCGTATCGATGTCTGCAAAAACGGCGATGGGCTGGTGGAAGCTGCCCACCAGGTTCTTGCCCGCCGCAAGATTGATGCCGGTCTTGCCGCCGACGGACGAATCCACCTGCGCCAGCAGAGTGGTGGGCACCTGCACGAAGCGCAGGCCGCGCATATAAATCGCGGCGAGAAAGCCGGTCATGTCGCCGATCACGCCGCCGCCCAGCGCGACCAGCAAACTGTCACGGTCCGCACCGGCCTCGGCGAGTTCCTCACAGAGTCTCTCCATTGCTGCGAAGCGTTTGTATTTTTCTCCTGCAGGGATGAAGAGGGTCTGCAACGGCACCGCAAGTTGCTGTGTGATCTGTCGCAGCGCGCCGCCCCAAAGCCGGTCAATCTCCTCGGAGGTGACGACGAAGACACGCGAGACGGGGCCCAACTGTGCCAAAAATGGCGGCAGTTCTCTCAGTACGCCTTGCCCGATCTGTACGGAATACTTCACCGAAGGTGTCTCGACCGCGACCTGCGCCATACGGTTATTATCGCAGTCCGCCCATGGCTCTGTTTGCGATAGCGGCCACCGCGTAAGCTGGTGCCATGAAGATTGGTGACACCGTAGACTTCTCGCTGCAGGACCAGACCGGCGCAACCGTAACCCTCGCCCAGTATCGCGGCAGCCCAGTCGTTCTCTTCTTCTATCCACGGGCCGACACGCCGGGCTGCACCGTGGAAGCCTGCGAGTTCCGCGACATCTACAGCGACCTGAAGGCTGCGGGTGCGGTGCTGCTGGGCATTTCGCGCGATACCGTGGGCAAGCAGAAGAAGTTCGCGGAAAAGTTCTCCCTTCCGTACACGCTGCTCGCCGACCCGGAGATGGACGTGGCAAAGCAGTTCGACGTGGTGAAGCAGGCCAGCATGTACGGCAAGCCCGTGACCAAGGTGGAGCGGTCCACGTTCGTCTTCGATCGTGAGGGCAGGCTGGAGGCGGAGTTTCGCGGAGTAAAGCCGGAAGGGCATGCGGCGGAGATGCTGAAGCTCGTGCAAGGCGTGAGTTAGAAGGCAAGAGCGACAGCAAAGTGCGCAAAGTTCCCACGGAGTTCGCAGCGTACTCTGCGCAAATTGCGCGTACTCTGCGGTTCGCTCTTCAGCAACTTGTTTTTACGAAGAACTCTTCCCCATCGCTACCGTCCGCACGATCTTTCCGCCCTCCTGCACCACATAGAGCTTATTCGCGGCAAGGTCCTTCAGGGTATCCTTGGCACCGCTCGGCCACTGAATTTCAAGGTCAGCCTTTGCAGCCATGCCTAACCCAAAGTGCACGCGCGGGTCGTTTTGCGAGTAGTAGCTGCCGCCGCTGCGCACCTCATCGATCTGCCTTAGTGGCTTAGCCGCCGCAGGGTCGGTTGATGCTGTAACGATCAGGCGTGCGCCGATGCCGCTGCGGTTGCTCTTGGTCCCGATGAGGCGCACCTTCAAGAAACTATTGCCGTTGGTGCGGTCGCAGCGCAGCAGTTGTGGCGGAGCGTTCACGCAGTTCACCACCACGTCCATGTCGCCGTCGTTGTCGTAGTCGCCAAAGGCGCAGCCGCGCGCGGGTACGCTATCGGTGATGCCGGTGCCCGCCTTGGCGGTGACCTCTTCAAACTGGCCGTCACGCAGGTTGCGGTAGAGATACTTATGCTCGGCGTAGGGCGAGTCGATGTGCGTTCCGTCCACCTCCGGGTACACGTGCCCGTTGGACATGAAGAGGTCGGGCCAGCCGTCGTTGTCCGGGTCGAAGAAGCCGACGCCCCATCCAAGAAAGCGAGTGTTGACGCCCAGGCCGCTCAGGTAGGTGTGATCTTCAAAGTTGCCGTCGCCTAGGTTCTGGTAGAGCGAATCGGTATCTCCCGCGAAGTTCGTCTTTACGATATCGAGCAGGCCGTCGCGGTTGAAGTCGCCCACGCTCACGCCCATGCCCGCCTGCGGCTTGCCGTCGGGGGAGTAGGCAATGCCGGACTCGATGGCCTCGTCCTTGAAGGTGCCGTCCTTCTGGTTGCGGTAGAAGGTCGCAGCGGTCGAGTCGTTCGCAACGTAAATGTCGGGCCAGCCATCGTTGTCCAGGTCGGCCACCGTGACGCTCAGGGCATAGGTGCCGATGGTGTTGGTCATGCCGGCCTTCTCGCTCACGTCGGTAAAGGTACCGTCGCCATTGTTGCGGTAGAGGATGTTCTTGCCGCCGTTCAGGCCCGGCGGTCCACATGCCACCTGGATGCCCTTGTAGGCGCAGCCCGCGGCCGCGGGCAGCGGTGCCGTCTTGATGTCGAAGTCGATGTAGTTCGCCACGAACAGGTCCAGGTGGCCGTCGCGGTCGTAGTCCAGAAACGCGCAGCCGGAATTCCAGCGCGTGGTCTTCTGCAGCAAACCTGCTTTCGCGGTCACGTCGAGAAACGTACCGTCGCCCTTGTTCTTATAGAGCACATTCTGCCCGTAGTAGCTAACAAAGAGATCGTCCAACCCGTCGTTGTCGTAGTCACCCACGCAGCAACCCTGGCCCCAGCCGGAGCGGGTCATGCCGCTCTTCGCGGTGATGTCCGTAAAGGTGCCGTCGCGGTTGTTTTTAAAGAGCCGCGAGACCGGCTCCTGCCCCTTGGGGAAACCCTCAAGCCGGGTGCCGTTGACCAGAAAAAGGTCGATCCAATCATCGTGGTCGAAATCGTAAAAGGCGACGCCGCAGCCGGTCGTCTCCAGCAGGTATTTGTTGCGGTGCTCGCCGCCGTAAATCGTCTTCGCATTCAAGCCGCTGGACTTCGCAACGTCCAGAAAGCTGTACCCGAGCGGTGTGCCCAGCACGGGCGACGGCATCAGCT
>CALMAP010000076.1:3775-12501 GCA_937859825.1 uncultured Terriglobus sp.
GCACATCGTAGGCCTGCCGGGAGTTGGGGCTGGCAGGTGCCTGCTGCTGGGCGGGCGCAGCCAGCGACAACACATCTTCCAGCGACAGAACGAGCGCCGTGCGTGACAGCGACTTCAGAAATCCACGGCGGTCCTGCCGCATGTTCAACCCCTCACCGCGTCAACGCGGCAGCCCAAGTATAGGAACGCAGGTATACCGTGGGCAATCTGCCTTCTACGTCCCTGCAACAGTGTCGCTTCGACTGAAGCGACGGCTCCATCGTCGCGCAGCGGTCGAGATGACGATTCCAGAGGAGATTGTGCGACCAGCAGTGCCAGCTACTTTGAGGCGAGCGCCTTTGCCTTGCCGCCTTCCGCCTCGGCCTCAGCCTTTGCGCCTGTTTGCGCAAGCACGTCGGCCAGCGCCTGGTGCGCGGCGGGGTCATTCGGGTCAGCAGCAACAGCGGCGCGGAACTGCGTAATCGCTTCGGCGAACTGCCCGCGCTGCTTCAGCACGTTTCCGCTGTCCAGAGCGAATCGCTCCCGCTGCTTCGCCGTGGCCGCACGGCTCAGCTCAGCGGCAGTTTTACGCTCCTTCACTGCCTCGTCTTTTTGCCCAAGCTCCACCAGAACGCTCGCAAGGTTCACGTGATTGCCGGGCTGGCCGGGATCAAGCTCTATGGCTTTGCGAAGCGCCTCTGCCGCGTCCTGCGGCTTGCCGTCCTGCTTGAGCACGCTGCCCAGCATCGACCACGCCTCTCCATTGTCCGGACGGAGCTGCAACGCATTGCGCAGGCTGCGCGCGGCTTCGGCGAAGTTCCCCTGCTGCATATAAAGCACACCCAGCGTGTACGGTGCATCGGCCAGGGCGGGGTCAAGCGAGCGCGCTTTCTCGAATGCGGCGATCGCTTCTGGATAGTTGTCCTTCAGTTTGAGCGCGAGGCCAAGATCGTACGCGATTTGTGCGCTGTCCGGCTGCAGTGCGAGTCCCTTGCGGAACTCGGCGATGGCGCTGTCAAGATCGCTCTGCTGCAGATAGGCCACACCCAGGTCCTGGTGCAGCGTTGCATTGTTTGCATCGAGCTTTAGGCCCTCAAGATAGATGGGTACCGCATCCTTCGCCTTGCCGGTCTGCACCAGCGCGAGACCCAGATTGGCCAGCAGCGCCGCGTCAGCAGGACGGGAGGCACGCACCTGCTGGAAAAGTGGAACCGCTTCTTCCGCTTTGCCTGCGCTTTCGAGGGAAAGCGCAAGCTGGTAGGTCGCTGCCGTGTTTGACGGATCGCGCCGGTGCACATCCTGCAACACGGCAAGGCCTTCCGCCTCGCGGCCGGAAGCGAAGAGCGCCGTACCGAGCTGAATGCGAACGACCGCGTTTGCAGGATCGAGTTCAACTGCCTGATGCAGCACGGGTACCGCTCCCTGTGCATCTCCGTTTTCCAGCATCGCGGAGCCGAGGTGCAGTGCAATGCCCGCCCGCGCAGGGCTGCGGTGTTCCAAGGCAAGGGCCTGCTGAAAGCTGGCGATCGCAGCCGGAAACTGCCGCTGTTGCGCCAGCAGCACACCCAGTGCGTCCTGCAAGGGTGCGCTCTGCGGAATTCGTTCAACAGCCGTGTGCAGCGTTTTCTGCGCAGCTTCGATTTCGCCACTCGCAAGTTGAAGACGGGCCAGCGCGATCGTGGCATCCTCCGGCAAGGGACTGTTCTGCCGTGACTGCCAGTCCAGCAGGGCGCGCTTTCCTTCTTCGGCAGGGCGTGGATCGGTGTCGAGCAATGCGGCGGCAGCGATGCCAAGATTCAGCTCTGCCGAAGTGTCTGCCGGGTCTATCTGCAGCGCTCTGCGCAGCTCCGGAACAGCTTCCGCGGGCTTTCCCTGCTCCACCAGAACGGCGCCCAGTGCGCTATGCCCTGCCGCAACCGCGGGTGCCAGCCTGACCACACGCGAGAAGGCCTTCTCCGCCGCGGCCAGATCGTGTGAGGCGACCGCCGCCAGGCCAGAGCGAAAGGCCTCACTCGCTGCCGCAGTATCGGAACGGCCCTGGGATTGACCGGCGCGGATTCCCACTCCAGCCAGTGACAGCAAGGCGATCGAAATACGGCAGCAGGTGCGCAACGTCACGCTGCGATTTTAGTGGCTCGACACCTCAACGCGCAGTGATCGCCACGTACTGCCGCCCAAGGTAAAGCCGCACGCCATCCGGTCCGGGCACCATCTGCAGAGGTCTCGGCCGATGCATTGCAGAGTCGGTCACCACGGGCACACGAAAGATGTCGTTGCCGCCAATGTCCATCAGCAGGAACGTACCATCCGAGAGAAAACCACCGCCGTACGCGCCTGCAGGAACGTTCTTTCCCGCTACAGTGATCGCCGCTTCGGTAACGAAATAGAACTGGTAGCGCTCCCGCACGCCGGTGGAGTAACCGGAGGAGTCGACCAGCGACGCCCAGATGGTATTCCCCGACGCGGTATGGAAGGCCGCGGCATTCCGTAGCTGCAGCGGTGCGGACTGGTCCTTGAAGAAGACTGTTTGCGGCAGTATCTTCTCCACGCGATCGAGGGGCAGCAAACCCGCAGGCAACTCAGTGGCGGCAGCAGGAGCCGAGGCCATCTGCGCCCACCCGGTTTGCGCAAAAGGCCTCATCAGCACGAAGCAGAGTGCCATCACGACCAAGAAGGAGAAGCGTCTATTTTTGTCGCCCGTATGAAAGAACTGTCGCCCTGCCTGCATAATCCCCTTCGTCTGCGCCAACAAAAGAGCGCGGATTGATGCTGACATGCTGCACTGCCCCCACGCAAATGGGACGCCTCCAAAACTCTTTCCATCAGGAAAATATGAACCTGAATCCTCTACAGGGCATCCAAAACCTGCCGAGTTGAAATCTTGAGCAGAGGTGGCGAATTGGCCGCACTGCGCGTAACGAGGAGTTACCACTTGTCAGCCAATCGTTGCTGTTTCCGCATGGGCGTGGCCGCCGCCGCTGCCACCGTGCTGCTGCTTACCACCGCGTGTCACAAGGCAGCCCCGCCTGCGGCACCGCAGGCGCAGGCAATGCCGGTGCAAGTGGCGCCCCTAACGCCCACCACCGTGCCTGAGACCGACACCTACGTCTCCACCATCAAGAGCCGCCGCTCGGCCACCATGCAGCCGCAGGTGGACGGTCACCTGACCCGGATTCTTGTCCGCAGTGGGCAGCAGGTAAAAGCCGGTCAGGTGCTGATGCAGATCGACCCGCTCAAGCAGGTCGCTACGGTGCAGCAGCAGCAGAGCCTTGAACTCCAAAACAAGGCCAGCTACCAGTACAACCAGGCCGAAGTCGCCCGGCAGAAGCAGCTCTTCGAGTCGGGCATCATCTCAAAGCAGGCCTACGACCAGGCCGTGCAGTCCTATGGAACATCGCAGGGCGCATATAACGCTGCCGTCGCGCAGACCAACACGCAACGCGAGCAGTTGGCCTACTACCAGGTGCGTGCACCTTTCGACGGCATTGTGGGCGATGTTCCCGTACACGTAGGCGACTACGTTTCCGCCACGACGATGCTCACCACGGTCGATGAACCCCGCGACCTGGAAGCCTACATCTATTTGCCCACCGACCGTGCCGCCGACGCGCGCATCGGCCTTTCTGTCGATCTGCTCGACAGCGACGGCAAGAAGATCGCCACATCCGCGATCAATTTCGTTTCGCCCGAGGTGGACAACGGGGTCCAGGGTATTCTCGCAAAGGCTCCGGCACCAACCGGCAGTAATCTACGCAACGGCCAAATCGTAAATGCGCGCGTTACCTGGGCAAATCGTTCCACTCCGGTTGTGCCTGTGCTCGCAGTGACCCGCATCGGTGGTCTGCCGTTTGTCTTCGTTGCCCAGCCTGCAGGCGGAGGCTATGTGGCACACCAGAAGGCAGTGCAGATCGGTGAACCCGTGGGCAATAACTATCCGGTGCTTGGCGGCCTCGGACCGGGGGACAAGGTCATTCTCTCGGGGCTGCAGATGCTGCAGGAAGGCGCGCCCGTTAAGCCGCTGGGCTAAACCACGGCTTTGTTTCTCAATCCAGGTTGATTTTCCGCAAGTCAGAGACCCATCATGGTTGAATTTTTCATCCGGCGACCCATCTTTGCCACCGTCTGCGCGCTGCTGATCGTGCTTGCGGGTGCCGTGTCCATTCCGTCTATCCCGATTTCGCTCTACCCGCAGCTTGCGCCACCGCAGGTGCTGGTGGCCTGCAACTACGTGGGCGCAAACTCGCAGACGGTTGAATCCGCAGTGACCATTCC
The DNA here is from genome assembly GCA_937859825.1 of uncultured Terriglobus sp. Lineage (GTDB taxonomy): Bacteria > Acidobacteriota > Terriglobia > Terriglobales > Acidobacteriaceae > Terriglobus. The sequence goes on from CALMAP010000076.1 coordinate 8,027, forward strand.
GCTGGAGCAATCCATCAACGGCGTGGAAGGCATGCGGTACATGAGCTCCACAAGCTCGAATGACGGTACCAGCACCATCACGGTCACGTTTCAGACCGGGTATGACCTGTCGATCGCCGCGGTTGACGTGCAGAACCGTGTTGCCACGGCCCAGGGTCGGCTTCCCGCCGCCGTGAACAATACCGGCATTTCCATTACCAAGGCGAACAGCAACTTCGTGCTGGCTGCAGGCTTCATTTCGCCGGACAAGAGCCTCTCGCAGCTCTTCATCTCGAATTACCTCGATGTGTATGTGAAGGACGCGCTCAAGCGCGTTCCGGGCGTTGGCGACGTCGTCGTCTTCGGTGAGCGCAAATACGCCATGCGTATCTGGCTCGATCCTGCTCAACTCGCTGCCCGGCAGCTTACCGCGCTGGATGTGCAGAGCGCATTGCAGGAACAGAACATCGAAGTTGCGGCAGGCCAGCTTGGAGGTCCGCCCTCGGTCGCGAACCAGAGCTACCAGATGGCGGTGCGCGTGGTGGGCCGTCTCTCCGACCCACGCGAGTTTGACAACATCATCCTGAAGAACACCACCTCCACGACAGGTGCCGTCAACGCGGGTCTCGTGCTGCTGAAAGACGTCGGTCACGCAGAAATAGGCGCGGAAAACTACAACACCGACCTCCGCTTCAACTTCGGGAACCAGGGCGGCGAAGCCATCGGCATCGGCGTGGAGCAGCTCTCCAATGCCAACGCTCTGGATGTGGAGAAGCGATGCCTTGTCGTGTTGGCGCAACTGCAAAAGAGCTTTCCGCCCGGCATGAAGGGCATCGTTGCGGTGGACACTACCAGGGTCGTCTCCGACTCGATCAAGGAAGTTCGTTCCACGATCTTTGAAGCCATCATCATTGTCATCGTGGTGATTTTCCTGTTCCTGCAGGATTGGCGCTCGACAGTAATCCCCTCGATTACGATTCCCGTGTCGCTGATCGGCACGTTTGCGTTTATCAAAGTCTTCGGCTTCTCGATCAATTCCCTCACGCTCTTCGGCATTACACTCGCCACGGGCCTGGTGGTAGATGACGCAATTGTCGTAATCGAGAACGTGCAACGCCACCTGGAAGAGGGCATCGCCGACGCGCGGCAGGCGACCAGCATCGCCATGGCCGAGGTGACCTCCGCCGTAGTTGCTACCTCGCTCGTGCTCATCTCGGTATTCGTACCGGTCAGCTTCTTCCCGGGCACAACGGGCATTCTCTATAAACAGTTCTCGCTGACGATCGCCTTTTCTATTGCGATTTCTGCATTCAATGCGCTGACTCTGACCCCTGCGCTCTCCGCGCTGCTGCTGCATCGCGACAAGCAGTTGCTACCCGGCATCCTGAAACCAATCACCTTTGTGCTGCGCAAGCCGGTGAGCTGGTTTGAGGCCGGACTCGTCTGGGTGATCGCGCAATATGCCAAAGCCGCAGGCTTTGTGGTGCGCCACCGTTACATCCTGCTCTTGGTCTTTCTTGTGCTGCTGGGTGCGACCGGCTACATCTACAACGCAGTACCAACGGCATTCGTCCCACAGGAAGACCAGGGCTACTTCCTGGTGATTGTGCAGACGCCGCCAGGCGCATCGCTGGAATACACTTCGGAAGTCGCCGCTCGCGGCGGAGCTGTGATTCGCCAGGAAGACGACGTCTTCGGCACCTTTTCCGTCATGGGCTTCTCCCTCTCGGGCGGATCTTCGCCAAACTCCGGCATCATCTTTGCTCCACTCAAACCCGTGGACGATCGCACGAAGAAAGGACCAGGCCACGACGCGAAATCTATCGTGGGACGGGTCGCACCGAAGCTGTTCGGTGTTCCGGGAGGCATCCTGTTCGCAACCGAGCCACCCGCTATCAGCGGCATCGGAACGGTGGGCGGTTTCCAATTCATCCTGCAGGATGAGGGCCGTAACACGTTCACCGACATCGACCGCATCGCGCACACCATGGTCGGCATGTCGCGCAACCCGCAGTTTGGTCTTACCGGTTTGAACACGACGTTTACCGCGAACGATCCGCAGCTGTACGTCACGATCGACCGCGAAAAAGCCAAGGCGCTTGGTGTTCCGTTGTCGCAGATCACCTCGGCCATGGGCACCTACATGGGGTCGAGCTATGTCAACGACTTCGACTTCAATAACCGGTCCTACCGCGTTTATATCCAGGCTGACAAAACGGCCCGCCGCAACGCGCAGGACCTGAAGCAGTTCTATGTGCGGTCAAACACCGGACAGATGCTGCCGTTGGATAACTTGGTGGCGTTGAAAGAAACCAGCGGCCCGCAGGTCATTAATCACTACAACCTGTTCCGCTCCGCGGAAGTGGACGGCTCGCAGGCACCCGGGCTCTCCTCCGGCCAGGGTCTGGACAATATGGTGAAGCTCTTCAACAAGGTCAAGCTGCCGGGTATGAACTACTCCTGGACGGGTCTTGCGCTGGAAGAAGTGGAGTCCGCAGGTAAGACGGTCATCATCTTCGGCCTCGGCATCCTTGTTGTGTACCTCACGCTGGCTGCACAGTACGAGAGCTTCTTTCTGCCCTTCATCATCCTGCTGGCGGTACCCACCGCCATCCTGGGTGCGCTCGGTCTCGTCGCTTTGCGCGGCTTGAACGACGACGTTTATGTGCAAATCGGCATGGTGATGCTGATCGGTCTCTCCGCAAAGAACTCCATTCTTATCGTGGAATTCGCGGAAGAGATTCGCCGCAAGGGAACGAGCATCATCGACGCCGCAATTCAGGCCGCGGAACTTCGCCTTCGCCCCATCCTGATGACGAGCTTCGCCTTCATCCTCGGTGTCCTGCCACTCTACTTCGCGACTGGTGCCGGCGCCTATGGACGCCATTCGGTGGGTACGGCTGTGGTGGGCGGCATGCTTATCTCCACTGTGCTGAACCTGTTCTTTATCCCCGTGCTGTACGTGATCCTGAGCAGCCTCCTGGCTCGCTTCTCAAAGAGCAAGCCGGCTTCGCCGGGCACGCCCGCAACCGGTACGACGGTTCCGATTCTCGACCCGTCACACGAACTGCCGCCGCCACACGGCGCGTAGGTTTTGTTCAAACGCTGACAAACGGGCTCCATCGAAAGATGGATCCCGTTGTCCTTCGAAAGCCTCTACTCAGTTGTAGGACCTTTGGCATACCATTGTTCTGTTCTGGTCATGCTGCCTGTTTCACTGTCGCGAACGAAGCTGATCTTAGCGTGCCTCATGGCACTCTTCGCGTCTGCGTGCTTTGTTCTTGTTCCCCGTAGCGTTCACGCTGGGTCTGAAGCGGAGGCGTCGGCAGACGCTCGTCACGCCTACCACGAGAAGACAGCCGCAAAGTACAACTACTACCAAGGCAGAGAGAACCCATTTCTGCCGTCGAATATGACGACGGACACGGGCGAGTTTCTCGATCCGAAGAGCTTCCCCACCGCCGACTATTGCGGTCACTGCCACAAGGAAGCGCACCAGCAGTGGCGCGAGTCGGCCCATTCCAATTCGAACCGTGCGCCCTGGTACCTGAAAAACGTCAACCTGCTGAACGATGAGAAGGGGATTCAGTTCTCTCGCCACTGTGAGGGCTGTCACGACCCCATCGCGCTTGCCTCGGGCGCCCTGACGCAAGGTGGCCCGAAGAAGCGCCCGTATGATCAGGATGGCGTGACCTGCTCAGTCTGCCACGCAATTCAGAAGGTCGATACCCGCGGCACGGGCTCTTACGTGCTCGGCACACCTGCGGTACTGGTGGATGAAGCGGGCAAGCCAATTATGCGGCAGGTCTCCGACAGCGAGATTCTTGCCCACCTTGACCGCCACAGCAAAGCCGTGATGCAGCCTTTCTACAAGAGCAGCGAGTACTGCTCGAGTTGCCACAAAGCCGCGCTACCCACCACGCTGAACGGCTACAAGTGGCAGCGCGCCATCTCGCTCTATGACGAATGGCAAAACAGCTCTTTTGCCAAGCAATCGCCGCTTCCCTTCTACGTGAAGGACTCGGTAAGCACCTGCCAGACCTGCCACATGCAGCGCGAAGCGCTGGTGGGCACCGACCCTGGAGCGAAGAAGGGCCAGCTCGCCTCGCACCGCTGGCTCGGCGCGAACACCGTCGTTCCGCAGTATTACAAGTTCGACGAGCAGGCGAAGCGCATCGCGGAGTTCCTGAAGAGCAGCGTCTTCAACGTGGATGTCTTCGGCATCGAGCGCGGCAACAGCAATCCGGAAGCGCCGAATGCAAACGTGACCGCGCCGCTCGGCATGTCCAGCTTTGCGTTGAAGGCAGGTGAGCCCATCACGGTCGATGTGGTCATCCAGAACAAGGGCATTGCGCACTCCCACGTACCGGAGCAGCGCGACATGTATGAGAGCTGGACTGCGTTCACCGTGAAAGACAGCGCGGGCAAGGTACTGTTTGAGAGCGGCGGCACCCAGCCCGACGGCGAGCTCGAACCGACCGCGCACAGCTTTACGA
>CALMAP010000077.1 GCA_937859825.1 uncultured Terriglobus sp.
CGCCCACACAGGCAGATACGCCGGCAGAACCGGCGCCCTCACCAAGCGCAGTTGCAGCGCCAGTCGAAGCAGCTAAGACCAGTGAGGCAGAGGAAGCCGAGGCGGTTGTGCCAGCACAGGGAGGCGAGGTCGGCACGGAGGCTACCGAGCACCGGAAAGCCAGAAAGTCTCGCAAGAAAACGCAGCCGAAGGAGGTCCAGCCCGAACCGGAAACGGAGGACGAGACCGTTCAGGAAGAGTGTCTATCCAGCGAGCTTGACCGGCCCAAGACCGGACCGGAGAAGCGGCCCGCCCAGCAGCCGGATTTCCACCAATTCAGCCGAATGTAGAGAAACGACCCCGCTCAAATGCTCACAATTTCCCCAGCGCTCAACGCCGGACAAGCCGCCACGTATCACAAGCTCGACTACGCCTCTTCGACCCAGAGCTACTACCAGCAGGGCGAGGAAGTGAGGGGCGAGTGGAGAGGTGAACTGGCAGCTTCGCTTGGACTTTCCGGCGAGGTTAGCTCGCTAGCCTTTAACCGGCTTGCCGAAGGACAGCACCCGGAGACGGGTGAGCAGTTGGTGAAACACCGTGACGCCCAGGAGTACAAAAACCCGGACGGATCGACCACGAAAGCGGTCGAGCACCGGGCCGGATGGGACGCACAGTTCGCGCCTTCCAAGTCTGTTTCCTTGACCGCTTTGGTAGGCGGGGACGAGCGGGTTCGGGAAGCCCATCGTGAAGCCGTGGGCGTGGCCCTTGCCGAGCTGGAGCGGTTCACCCAGGCGCGGATCGGCGGTAACAATCCCGCCGAAACTACCGGGAAGTTCATCGCTGCCACCTTTGAACATGACACCGCCCGGCCCGTGGACGGCTACGCCGCGCCTCAGCTCCACACCCACGCCGTCATCTTTAACGTGACCGAGCGCGCGGATGGCTCCACCCGAGCCCTGCAGGAGAAAGCGTTCTTTGAAAGTCAGAACTATGTGACTGCCGTTTACCAGGCCGAGCTATTCCAAAGGCTCAAGAGTCTTGGCTATGAGATAGAGGCAGGGAAGAGCGGAGCACCCGAAATCAAGGGCTACTCCGCCGAGTACCTGGAGGCGTCCAGCCCCCGCTCCGCACAGATCAGGGAGCACATGGAAAAGGCCGGCTTCACCGGGCCGGGAGCTGCCCAGATTGCAGCGCATGCCACTCGTGAAGCCAAGCAGGACCTCACGCCCGCCCAGGTATTAGCAGCACATCGCGACCTTGCAGCCACCTACGGCAACCAGCATGAGACTGTCATCAGCGCAGCCCGGAGTCGTGCCAAGGAGGTTGCCGTTACACCGGAGCGCTCCGATCAGGCGAGGGAAGCCATCACCTACGCGAAAGCCCACGCCTTTGAACGTGAAGCCGTCGCGGACGAGAGGGTTATTTTGAGGGACGCACTTCGCCGGGGTATGGGCGACGTGACCGCCGCAGAGGTTCGGCAGGAGTTCCAGGCGCGGCAAAAAGCCGGTGAGTTCCGTTCCGTGGAGAGTCCCAAGTATGCCTCCGCTGGCCGGTTCACCACACCGGAGACCATCGCGCAGGAACGCGCGAATATCAACCATGTTCTCCAGGGCAGGAACACCGTGCCTTCCATCACGACCGCAGCCATGGCCGAGGAGCAGGCCAACTCACGCGACTTCTTAAACGACTCCCAGCGCCGTGTGGTGGAAGACATTCTGACCAGCCGCGACCGGGTACACGGCTTGCAGGGCCTGGCCGGAACCGGCAAGACGACCACCCTGGAGACCATCCGTGAAGGCGCGGAGAAAAGCGGCTACACGGTCGAAGGTTTCGCGCCCACGTCGAAGGCGAGCGGCCAGCTCCGCGACGCAGGGATTGAGGCCAACACGCTGCAGAGTTTTCTCCAACGCAAGACGGGAGCCGACCCAGACACGCGCCATCTGTACCTGCTGGATGAATCCAGCCTGGCCAATTCCAAACAGATGCGGCAGTTCCTCGACAAGGTAGGCCCCAACGACCACATTGTGGTGATCGGAGACGTGCGGCAGCACCAGGGAGTAGAGGCCGGACGGCCGTTTCAGCAGATGCAGGACGCTGGAATGCGAACCGCACAGCTTGACCAGATCGTGCGGCAGAAAGACCCGGAGCTGCTGCGGGCGGTCGAACATCTCGCACGGAACGAGACCGAACGCGGCGTGGCGTTGCTACGCGAGCAGGGCCGGGTCACAGAGATTCCAAACGGGCCGGAACGCATTCAGGCAATCGCGCGCGACTACGCGACCAAGCCGGAAAGCACCATCATCGTCTCTCCAGACAACAAAAGCCGTCAGCAGTTGAACGAAGCCGTGCGTGTTGAGCTGAAGGAGAAAGGCATCCTGTCCGGCAAGGCAGAGACTTTCCAAACCCTCGCGAACCGGAACGATATGACCGGTGCGGAGCGAACCTGGGCGGCTCGTTATGAAGTCGGCAACGTGCTCCAGTACACCACCGGCAGCAAGGCCGAGGGCATCGCCAAAGACAGCTACGCCGTCGTCCGCAGCGTGGATACCGCAGCGAACCGGCTCACCGTCGAGCTGGAGAACGGGAAGACCGCCAGCTACGATCCGAAGCGATTGCGCGGGGTCAACGCCTACAGGGAAAGCGCCAGGGAGTTTGCCGCTGGCGATCGGATTCAGTTCACGACGAACGATAAGAAGCTCGACATTCGAAACCGTGACCTTGCGACTGTCGTTTCCGCAGAGCCAGGCCGGATGACCGTGCGGATGGACGGGAAGGGCGAGCGCTCCGTCACCTTCGACCCTGCGAAGCTGCGCCAGTTTGACCATGGCTATGCCGTCACGTCGCACAGCTCGCAGGGATTGACTCAGGACCGAGTTCTGGCGAACTTCGACACCGGCACCGCACGCTCGTTGGTGAACACCAGGCTTGCGTATGTGGCCGTCTCGCGTGCGTCCCAGGATGCCCGCATTTACACGAACGACGCCGACTCCCTAGGCAAGCGGCTCGCCGTCGATGTTTCCAAGACTGCCGCCATCGAGATTCCACGAACTGAGGCAAAGACCGAGCTGCGCCAGGCGGTTGAAGGTTTCCGAGCGGGGAAAACAGAGGCATCTATAGAGAAGCTTAAAGACCAGGGCAAGGTCCACCAGCACGCGCAGCCAGCCGAACGGATCTCCGCCGTCGCGAAGGAGTACGTCAGTACGCGGGAGCGGACCGTTGTTCTCTCAGAAAAGCAATCGGATCGAGCAGCCATCACAGCCCAGATTCGGGCCGAACTGCATCAGGCTGGCCGCCTGAGCAGAGACCAGGGCGCCCGTCCAGTGTTAAGAGAGCAGCAGTTCAGGCAGGAGGGCCGGGCAGCGGATTACAAACCCGGCGATGTGATCCAGTACGGCAAGGGCAGCACGAAGCATGGACTCCTTCCAAAGACCGAGGCCACCGTGGAAGCAATGGACTCGCGCCGGAACCTCATCGTCGTCCGCACCGGCCAGGATGATCTTGTCACCTACAGTCCGTCTCGCTTGAAGACCGCGACCAACGATTCCAAAGTGTACCGCCCGGAGCTGCAGCCCATCTCCCAGGGCGAGCGCATCCGCATTACGCGGAACGACAAAGAGCTAAACGTCCGAGCTGGCGACTTTGCGACCGTAACCAGGACCGACGACAAGGGTGGTCTAAAGGTTCGGCTGGATAGTGGGAAGGAAATGGAGCTGACCGCGAAGCAGGCCCGGCATGTCGAGCACGGCTACGCCGTCGAAAGCGGCCGCCGCGTTTCGGCCGAGCGGTTCATTGTCGCCGGCGACGCAACGGAGATCAAGGCCCTCAGAAGTGTTCCCGTACACGCGCGGGACCTCTCCATCCACACCACAACCCCGGCGGTCCAGCAGCAGAAAGCCCCCGAGCGGGAGAAGACCCCACAGCACGAACAGGCGCAGAAGCCACCGCAGCGGGAGATTCAGCGCGGCTACGGTATCGGCCTAAGCCTCTAAGCATATTGCTGTAATTACATACATACACCCGTCGCCGAAGCGGTGCGGAATGTGGGAGACGCCGGCAGCATCGGCGTCTTCCAACGGGCTGTGCGAAGGGTGGGACAGATTCACCGTTCCACGCTTTGCATGGACCGGTCATTTCCACGGTAGCTTCGCCTGTTGCGCCCATGGATTTATCTCGTTCCAGCAGAGCTTCAAAAGGGCGAGGGCAAGATCGCCCCTCCCCCTCTCGCAGTGCGGACACCATCCGTAG
>CALMAP010000078.1:0-376 GCA_937859825.1 uncultured Terriglobus sp.
GATGGCGGCAGAGAACGATTATGTGGCCGCCATTGCCAGGCACATGCCCTCGCTGATGCAGATCACCGACGCTGCAGGCGCGGTGCTTGCAATAGAAGGCAAGTTCAACTGCATTGGCGAAACGCCATCCGATGAAGCTCTTCTACGGATCATCAGCTGGTTGGAGGAACGGACCGAACTCGATCTGTTTGAGACGAACTACTTCAGCGCTGAGCAGGACTGGGCGGCTGCGTTCAGCAGCGTGGGCAGCGGCATGCTGGCGACCCGCATTTCCGACGTACGCTCCCGCTTTGTGCTGTGGTTCCGGCCTGAGGTCGTCCGTACCGTGAAGTGGGCGGGCGAGCCCGTCAAGTATGTCGATAGCTCAATGCACCTG
>CALMAP010000078.1:386-13123 GCA_937859825.1 uncultured Terriglobus sp.
GCGTACCTCCTTCGAGCAGTGGAAAGAGACGCTGCGTGGCCAGAGCATTCCCTGGAGCAGTGCCGAGGTTGAGTCCGCCCGGGAGTTCCGCAACGCCGTGACCACCATCAGCCTGCGCCGTGCCGAAGAAGAGGCCGAGCTGAGTGAGGCCAGATTCAACCGGCTCACCGAGACCATACCCGTGAAGGTCTTCGCTGTTACGGACGAGGGCTTGCTCAGCTACGTAAACGCCCGCTGGAAAGATTCCGGTATGGGCGAGACCGGCTTCTGGTACAGCACAGAGCGGCTGGTCCCGGAGGACTCGCATCACTGTGCCGAAGCGTGGAAGCACGCCGTCGCCGAAGAGGCACCCTATGAAGAAGAGGTCCGGATCGTGAACCAGTCCAATGGCGAAGAAGCCTGGAATCTGATTCGCCTCGTTCCATTCCGCCGGGAGGGTGCGGCTCGCGCGGGCTGGATCGGCGCCTGCATCGACCTTACGGAACGTAAACAGCGTGAGGCTGCCATCCGCGTGACGGAGAAGCTCACCATTACCGGCCGTATGACCAGTTACCTGGCGCATGAGATTAACAACCCGCTCGAGGCAATTACCAATCTGCTCTATCTGATTCGCATGGATCTGGGCGAGGACGCGAGCGTCCGCCAGTACTTCAGCATGATTGACGGCGAGTTGGAACGTATCTCCGGTACAGTCAAGCAGACGTTGCGATGGAGTTCTGAGAACTCGGAAAAGCAATCGCTATTTCCCGTACAAAACCTCTTTGAAGACTCCACCCGGCTGCTCGGAGCCAAGATCCGGAACAGGCAAGTGATCGTTCAGATCGAGAATCCGGACGCTCTCATGATTGTGGCAATCGAAAGCCAGATTCGGCAGGTGGTCGCCCATCTTCTGTCAAACGCGTTGGATGCGGTAGCCATCGGCGGCCGGATTCGGCTCGTTGCCCGTAAAGCGGAAGATGAATTCGAGTTAGCGGTTGAGGATAACGGCATTGGTATGAGCACAGTCGACCAGCAGTCGCTCTTCAAGCCGTTCTTCAGCACCAAGGGCGATCTCGGCAACGGCCTGGGTCTCTACATCGCAAAAGAAATTGCGGAGCGGCACCACGGCTACTTCATCGTGGACTCTTCTTTGGGAGAGGGCACCACGGTGACGCTGCGCCTACCGCTGACGGAAACTGTTGCCTGAGTGCGTAGGGGTGCTCTCTGCTTGAAACGCGGTCTACACCTGAATTGTCATTTCTCCGCTCCAGCCGCAAAGAACGCGGCTTCCGGTCGAAATAACAGGTCTACGGGGCAGGAAAGAACGGCCATAGCCGCTACCGGTTTTTCTGTGAAAACGACGCCAGCATGGGCGCTACCTTCTCCGCGGGCACGGCATCGCTGTAATAGAAACCCTGTACCGAAGCGTAGCCATCCGCCCGCGCATGCGCCACGTGCTCCAGCGTTTCTACGCCAACGGCCATCATTTGCATGCTCAAGTCATGCCCAAGGCCGGATACGGCCCGCAGTACGGCGCGGCTTTTAACGTCTGCTTCTTTGCTCGCGACCAGCGAACGGTCTACCTTGATCTTGCTGAAGGGAAAGCTGACCAACTGATTGATCGAGGCAGACCCGGTCCCGAAGCCGTCGATAGCCACCCGCACACCCAGATTGCGTAGTGCCTCCAGCCGGCCATGTACGGCTTCTCGCTCGCCCATCAGCGCCTGTTCGGTAATCTCAAGCTCCAGCCGCTCCGGACGCAGATGCGCGTGGTGCAGTGCCTCTTCGACCACTGTTAAAAATCGCTCGCTGGCAAAACAGGCGGAAGAGACGTTGACGGCGACCCCAAGCTGGCTGGGCCATGCGAAAGCCTGGCTGCACGCAGTGCGCAGCGTCCATTCGGCAATGGGAACATCAAGGCCCAGCTCTTCGGCAAGGTCGAGAAAATGCCCAGGCAGCAACAGTCCCTGTTGTGGATGACGCCAGCGCAGCAACGCTTCCATGCCGACCACAGTCTGTGACTGCACTTCGATCTGCGGTTGGTAGTGGACCTCAAACTGCTCACCGGCAAGCGCCTTGCGCAGGTCGAGTTCCATTATGCGGCGCTGCTGCGCGCGCTCACCCATCGAGGGAGCGAAGAAGTTCCACGTGCCCTGCCCGGCGTTCTTTGCGTGGTAAAGGGCAAGGTCGGCACTGCGCATCAGCGAGGTAAAATTGCGGCCATCTTCAGCAGCAGTGGCCACGCCCACGCTGGCTCCCACGTTGATCACGTGCCCGGCAACACGGTAGGGGCGCCGCACCAAATCCAGAAGTCTGCGTGAAAGCTCGGTGGCGTGCAGCTTGTCTGCGTCTCCTTCAAGCAGAATGCCGAACATGCCACCGGAAAGCCGTGCCAGCACATCAGTCTCACGAAGGGCCGTGCTCAGGCGCTCACTCACCACGCGCAGCAGGGTGTCCCCTATCACAGGGCCGAAGCTCTCGTTGACTGCCTTGAAGCGGTCAAGCTCCAGGAACATCACGGTCACGCTGCGTCGCGTTCCACCCTGCATCTCCTGCAGGGCTGCCTCCAGTTCTTTCTCAAAGAAGAGACGATTGCCGCCGCCGGTCAGCCTGTCCTGCTCGGCCTTCGAGGGTACGCCGGTCACCGCGGGACGCACGGCCATCGACAGAATCCAGTTGCCGTCTGCGATGCGTGCAAGGGAGGCGTCCACGAGGCAGCGCCCGCTCAGCAGGCTATCCAGGATAGTAACTTCGCGGCCGCTCTTATCCGACGCAGCTTCGGCAAGCCGCTCATACATGGTGGCGTACACCTGCGGCATCTCCGCCAGCAGGTGCTCAAGCAGCGCGGTCAGGTTGCGGACAAAGATAGGTGGCTGCTTCGCCGCGAGCAGGTCAAGCCGCTCACTGTAGTGCAGCACCACTCCTGCATTGTTGAAGACGATGTGCCCAAAGATGGGCTGCCGCACCTCGGCTTGCGGGCCGGTGCTACAGAACGGCAACGGCCCGGCAGCACTCTGCGAAAAAAAGGGTGCCTGTTCCCGGGGCATGGCTTCCCGTGCATGCGCGTTCACTGGCATAGGCTCTTTATCGGCGGATGACACAGTGGCGATAGCTTCCGGGGAGGTTCCCTCAAATGTACAGTGCCTGTTTCCTATGACATACACCAACTTTGAAGGAACCCCGCCATTGGTAAGACCCCCAATTGTTACCGTCTGTTCGCGAATGAGGCATGTACGGGTTCGATGCATCGGCTACTTCGATTGGGCCCGTCCGGTCTACACTGCGCATATGTGCGGCATCGTCGGATACATCGGACCCAAACCAGTCGTTCCCCTCATCGTGGAAGGCCTTCGCAGGCTGGAGTACCGCGGTTACGATTCCGCCGGTATCGCCGTGGCAGGCAATCCCGCCGACTCTGCCCATTTAGACGTGCGTCGCGCCCCCGGCAAGCTCAGCAACCTGGAAGCCGTATTGAAGGAAAGACCGCTCGTCGGCACCTACGGCATCGGGCACACCCGGTGGGCCACCCACGGCCGCCCCACCGAAGAAAACGCCCACCCGCACCGCGACGGCTCCGGCACCCTCGTCGTCGTGCACAACGGCATCGTGGAAAACTACATCACGCTCAAGAATGAGCTGATCGCCCGTGGCCACAAGTTCGTCAGCGAAACCGACACCGAAATCATCGCCCACCTGATCGAAGACGAACTCAACAAGGCCGCAGGCCGTCTCGCCACGAACGCGGGTGCCCCAGGTTCGGCGCCTTCATCGCCTCACCTGGGATACACGAATGTTTCGGAGGGGCAGGCCTTCAGCCCTGCCTAGGCGGCCGCTAGCTTCAACGGGCCCGGCTTCAGCCGTGCCGCTAACGGCGCGCAAAAGAACGGGGCTTTAGCCCCTGAGGGAGACGCCACCGAAGCCAACGAAGCCGAAGCGATCGTCTCCACTTCAGCCGACAACCTCCCCCTCGAAGAAGCGGTAAGAAGAGCCGTCAAGCGCCTCTCGGGAGCCTGCGCCATCGGCGTGCTCTCCGCGCACGAGCCCAACAAGCTGGTCGCCGCGCGGTCCGGTCCGCCCGCCGTTATCGGCATCGGCGACGGCGAATACTTCGTCGCCTCCGACGTGCCCGGCATCCTGCACCATACCCGCGACATCGTCTTCCTGCACGATGGCGATTGCGCCATCCTCACACCGTCCGGCGTCGTCTTCACTGATTTCGACGGCGCGGTCGTGCAGCGGCCGCCGCAGCGCATCACCTGGGACCCCATCCAGGCCGAAAAGGCCGGCTACAAGCACTTCATGCTCAAAGAGATCAACGAGCAGCCACGCGCCGTGCGCGACACCACGCTCGGCCGCGTCTCGCTCGACTCCGGCGACGTCTTCCTGCCCGACCTGCACCTGAGCAAAGAAGAGCTTCAGGCAGCCACCGGCATGACCATCGCTGCCTGCGGCACAACCGGGCCCCGCGGCCTCGCGGGCAAGATCATGATCGAGCGGCTCGCCCGCCGGCCGGTCGACGGCGACTACGCCTCCGAGTACCGCTACCGCGACCCCATCCCCGGGTCGCTCGGCCTGCTCATCACCCAGTCCGGCGAAACGGCGGACACCATCGCCGCCCAGCAGGAGATGATTAGTAAGGGCACGCCCACCCTCGCCATCTGCAACGTCGTCGGCTCGGCCATTACCCGCAAGGCGCAGGGAGTCATTACCACCAACGCCGGGCCGGAAATCGGCGTGGCCAGCACCAAGGCCTTCACCGCGCAGCTCACCGCGCTCTTCACCCTGGCGCTCTATTTAGGCCAGCAGCGCGGCCACGTAACCACGCGGCAGAGCAAGCACTACGTGGACGAACTGGCAAAAATCCCCAGCAAGCTGGAAGAAGTTCTGCGCACACTCGACGACCGCTGCGTCCACTTGGCAAAGGAGTTCAGCACCGCGCGCGACTTCCTCTTCCTGGGCCGCGGCATCCACTACCCCATCGCGCTCGAGGGCGCGCTCAAGCTCAAGGAGATCAGCTACATCCACGCCGAGGGCTACCCCGCCGGCGAGATGAAGCACGGCCCCAATGCCCTCATCGACGAGACGCTGCCCGTCGTCTGCATCGCCACCAAAGACCCGGCAGACCCCACCAGCGTCCTCAAGTACGAAAAGACCCTCAGCAACATCCAGGAGGTCACCGCCCGCAGCGGCCGCGTGATCGCCATCGCCACCGACGGCGACCACGAGATCGAACACCTGGTAGAACACACACTCCACATCCCAGCCGTCCCCGAACTCCTCCTACCCATCCTCGAAGTCGTCCCGCTGCAACTGCTGGCCTACCACATTGCGGTAAGGAGAGGGTGTGATGTGGACCAGCCTAGGAATCTGGCAAAGAGTGTCACAGTGGAGTAGCTGGCGCTTTTCAGTCTGCACACCCTGCACTGTCAGCCAGGTCTGCCAACTTGTGCAGGGCGGATAGGCCTTAGAACGAACACATGACCTTCACCTTCGATCCGAACAAAGCCGCAACGAACCTTCGAAAACACGGCGTCAGTTTCGACGAGGTGATTACAGCGTTCGGTGACCCTCTTCGCCTGATACAGATGGACGAGGTTCATTCTCAAGATGAGGAGCGAATGCAAATGCTGGCACTTTCCGCACGTGGGAGACTGCTGTTCGTCGTCTACACTGAGGTGGACTCCTCCGTTCGCCTAATCAGCGCACGCGTCGCAACTGCGACTGAGCGAAGACAATATGAAGAACTTGGCTGATTCTGAACCGGTCACTGAAGCCGCCTCGGTGGATTTCAGCAGAGGTGTTCGCGGCAAATACAGCAATGTGTTTGCGAAGGGCACGAACGTTGTCATTCTCGATCCGGCCCTGCTTCCAGAGTTCCCGGACTCTCAGTCTGTGAACGATGCGCTCCACGCCTTCTTGTCAATGCCCGCCAGTCAGCGAGAAGCCGCGCTGGCCCGCCACCGCGATCGGCCGGAAGCATTCACAGTCGCGCCAGACGCCTTCGACCCCCGCACGGGTCGGAATCACAAGTCAGCCGCATAAAGCTCAGTGGGGCAGGAGTTTACCCGCCGCAGCGGCCGCGTGATCGCCACCGCCACCGAGGGAGACCACGAGATCGAACACCTCGTGGAACACGGGAACCGCAACACCGTCCACATTTCAGTTGCCCCGAGCTCCTGCTGCCCATCCTCGAAGTAGTGCCATTGCAACTGCGGACCTACCACATCGCGGTAAGGAGAAGTTGCGGCTTGGTACTCTAAGAGAGTTGGCATTGTCTGTCACTGTGAATAGAAAGGGAACTGTGCGAGAGATGAATCTGACACGATTCGGAACCATAACGGCATTACTGGCTCCGGATGGCGGTATCTCAGCGGAACTTGTCCTTGATCCCCTCGAACTCAGGAGGATGTTGTCTGCTTGGGGAGAAGCAGAAGCGACTAGAGATTCTCCAAATGCCCACTTGATTTTGACTCTCGACGCCTTGGCTGAGCAAGCGAGCGAAGCCAATTTTAGAATTCGCGCGGAGGTTCCAATCTGCAGCAGCCCTCGTGCGAGACTTTCCCCAGATCTTGATGGAAATACCGAGTGGTTCGCTTCGTAAGCACCTGAGACATGAGTCGCACATACTAGAAACACCAATACGTCTACCACCCTCAGAACCACTTTTTACTATCAAAAACTACAGCTTCTCCGAAGGCTGATTCGGAAAGAGACAGGCTTAGCAACATAACTGCACGTAAAAGCGCATGTATTTTCTGGTTCAAAAGGAATAGCTCTTTACCTCCTGTCACGACTAACCCGGTCTTCTTAATTCCGAGATGAGTGTAGTAATTACGAGTTTGCCTAATGCTCTTAGCAAAGGCTTCTTTTTCTCCCACTATCTTTTGCAGCAGCTCGGGACTGATCATGTCTAATGTCCTGTTGATGCGTTCCGCGAAGGTTGGTTCATTGATATTAATTAGCCCGTCCATGCACCTCTTCGTCATATCAGGCGAATCCCAAATAGTTTGTGCGGCCTGTCTTACAAGACATAATTTTTCTCTGAAAACCGCTTGAGGAATGACCGGCTCACGAAAATTAAGTCTTCCAAACGCCTCAAGAGCCTGCGCTAGGGACAAGAATTCTGTTTCGTTGTACAGTCGGCTCACCCTCAGCATTCCGAGCACGGATCGTTCTAACATCTGCTCTGAAGCTGGCACGGCAAGCCATTTTTCAAGAGCTAACGCAATTTGACTTGCGTCACATCGCACCCAGCTTTGTAAGTTTGGCTTCTCTTTTTTTAAGCGTGACGCTCTAATGACGTAGGCATCTTCGTCTCCTCTAAATAGCTGGACCTTTGTTACAGTGACGGATGTCCCAAGAAGAAGAGTAAAGAAAGAGCTTATTCGAGGTACTTGAGCGACCACTTGTTCTAGTGAAACTCTGCTCGCGCTTTTCACATGCACTCTTATTACAGGTTTGCCAATTATTTTGGAGCGCGTTTGGCGATGACTCATGTGGCCCTGCAGAGACACTTCAGCTTGACTACAAAGATCAAAGAAAGAAAAGAATGTATGCAACTTATTTGGGAACTCATACGTTTGATTCTCGCTAGAAATACTCTGCTGCCAAGGCGGAGCGATCCACCTGTCAAGGTCGGACAGGTAAAGTGCAAAACCGTCAAGCACCCTGTCATTGCCTGATTTCAGATGCATGCCCATGACAAGCGTTGAAACTCTCCAGTCTGCCCCTCCAACAACAAAGTTGTCAGCTAAATTGGTTACGCCTCGAGCGCCTGCTTTTTGCAGGTGCATCAAAGTGCAATCTCTTTTGTCAGTCTGACCAAGAAGCACGTCTCTTGTTTTGATTTCACGGCTATTCATTTCATCCACGAAGCTAGACAGATCCGACTCTCTTAGTCTCCGGTATTTAGGCGATTCGTAGAGGAAATGCTTGTTCGCCGTTGACCGGACTTCTGCTGTGAAGAGATGCTTTTTATCGCCCGGTACCCAGAACGCACCGGTTAGGCGAATCTTGTCGTTGAGCGAATAGTCAGGCATGCGGCCATTCTATGAAAAATCTGGCGGGTGGCCCATACACCTGAACCGACCACGTCGGGTGCCCTATACATCGGGCTTTATCAATGTGTGGGTTCTTCGTGCGGAGCGCGAACCTGATCTGGTGAGGATGCGTCCATCCCGCACATCGCAAAGAACGCGATGTACGGGGCACCCACTTCTGTGATGGGACAAGTTTCCCTGAGTGTCCGACTACAATCTGTCCATGCCGACGGGCTCAAGCGGTATCAGGAAGCCGGGCATCTTCACTTCGTCACCTTCAGTTGCTATCGTCGCCTGCCGTATCTTGCGGAACCGGGTGCTTACGGTGTCTTCGAGCAGGTTCTTAAGGAGACGCGGCAGAAGCATGACTTCTGCATCGCCGGTTATGTGTTGATGCCGGAGCATGTTCACCTGCTCGTTTCCGAACCGGAGCATACACTTCTCGCCACGGCGATCAAGCGGTTGAAGTGGACGACCTCTCGCAGGCTAAGAGGCAGGAGTGAGCACTTCTGGCAAGCGCGATATTACGACTTCAACGTCTACACCGAAGACAAGCACATTGAGAAGCTGCGCCGGGTGCCGGGATCCCATGTCCGGATTCTCGGACCCTGGAATTGCTTCTCTTCAAGAGCGCTACTCGTCACCCTCGGCCGAATCGGCGTGCATGGCCAGCAACTGCGTAGCGAGCATCTGGCTTAAGAGCGCCTTCATCGCCGTTAGATCGACTTTCTTGACCAGCCACGCTTCATCTGCGGCTTCCAGCGCACTGTAGTACGGTGTTTTGTCTTCTTCGATCTGTTCTGGAATTGTCTTCTTACCGGGCAAGAGGGTGCGCAGCTTGATGCAGAGGACCAGGTAAGAGATTGCCCGAGACGTTCTGCCGTTTCCATCCGTGAATGGATGGATCCAGTTCAGCCGCCACATTACATACGAGGCGAGGTGAAGTGGGCTCTTCTTGTCCCATTGCTCGTTTACGTAGTCGCAGAGCTCTTCAATCAGTTCTGGAACGAGGAAAGCGGCAGGCGGCTCGTGCTTGCTGTGCCCAATGCCGATTCCGGCAGGCCGGTAATTTCCTGCGTAGGTCGAAATGCCGTCAAGTGCCACACGGTGCAGCATCAGCAGATGTGAAGGCCGCAGCTTGAACGGTCGTTCGGGATCGAGATGAGTTTCGATCATCGCTGAGAGCGCACGGTATTGTTCAACGACGTTGAAGGCTTCTTTGCGTGCAAGCTCTTCCGGGTCGGTGATTAATTCTGCCTCAAGCGCTTTGCTGTGGCGCATTTCGTCGGACATCAGCGTGTGGCAGCGAGGCGGGCCTTGATCTGTTCGTCCGCTTCAGCGACCATTTCCCGCGTGACGAGATGGTTCTCAATCTTTGCGTTGCCGTAGGCAAAGCTGCGCCGCTGTGCCTCACGCTCAGCCTCGGAGAATGGACGTGTACGAGCGGCCTCAATCAGTTTGTTCAGTTCTTCTGTCATGATTGCACCATGCACCAGGGTTGGTGCAAGCAAATATACCATCGCTAATGCAAGGCTAGCATTCAACTCTCGTGATATGAAGGAATGGCTTTCCGTACTTGTGTGGTTTCCTCGTGCTGAGCACAAACGTGATCGGGCGGACGCCATCACGCACATCGCAAACAGCGCGATGTACGGGGCACCTGCTCCGGTCTCCTGCCGTGACGAATCAGCTCTGGCGCACAATTTATTCCGAGCAGTCCAGAAGCTACTGCTGGCTGCGGTTCACGTTATAGGCGAAGGTCAGCGTCGAGATCACCTGGGCCGGAGCGCCGTTGTGCAGGTATGGGCGGAAACGCCAGTTTAGAAGCTGCTGCTCCGCAGCGCTCTGGAGGGCGGGGTTGTTCGAGAAGAAGTTGTCGATCGACCGGACCTTCCCCGCACGGTCGACGACGACACGCATCGTCATCGTGCCGGAGATTGGACCCGATGCTACGTCCGGCCAGTGCGGGGCTGGGGTACTCAGGGCGAGCTTGCGAAGTTCCGGCTCGGGAACGACAACGATGTGCAACTGCTGCCTGGCCGGTGTGGGGTGAGCCACGCGCACCAGGCGCAGGTCCGCAGGGGAGAGGTCTTCCAGAAGTGTGATCTGTGCGGTCAGGCGCGGGCCGCCCTGCGTCTGGGCGGTGAGCCGCCGCGGCACCTGCAGGTCGTGGAAGGGCGTGAAATCGTGCAGGGCCACGTCCCAGTCCAGGTTGCCGCCATAGATCATCAGGCCAGTCTTGCGGTCGATTGCGACGGAGGCGTCCATGCTTGCGCTTACTCCCGCGCCGTCCGTGGTGGGGATCTTGTAGCTGGTGACGATCTGCCCCGGCGTGCCGTCAGGCGGAGCGACCGAGAGATGCAGCGCGGCCAACTGGTCCACGCGTGGGATGGGATCTGTTAACTCCACCGTGAGATTACGGAGCAACTCCGGGAAGACCTCACCCGCATCGGTCTCCTCGACCTTGGTGCCCTCCACAACAAGCGTTTGGGAGAAATGGGCGGATTGGAAAGACCGCTTGTAGCGCGTGGGGGAGGACCACCACTCCTCTACTTCTGCGTCCCACTGCGGATCGTGCGCCTTCTGGTCAGAGATGGTGGCGCGCAGGTGAAACGGAGCAGCCCCCACCTGCGCTAACGCCGACTTCAGCGCCGCGGCCCGTGCAGCCTGCTCGAAGGGAACGGTGGGAGAGACTGCACGCTGTGCCTCTGTAGCCCCGCTCACTACGAAGGTGGACAGAAGCAATGTGGCAGCAGCGAAGCGGTTTGTCCGGCGACGGAGTGAGTTCAACAAGGTGTGTCCATCGTCGCATAGAGCGGCTCCCACCCATCCCGGCTTACAGGTAACTCAGCCACCAGTCTCGCCGCCGTGCCTTGACGCTCGCGAACCACTTACATGGCAGATAGAGTGCGAGCACCAGGAGCAGCCACACCAGGTACACGCCGGGCAGGTTGAAACCCCAGCCGCGCAGGTGGTCGATGAAGACGGCGGCAGGCTGCAGCCAGAATCGCCAGTTCATTCCCTCCGCTGCGGTAAGCAGCAGCGCGGCTGCGTGCAGCGTGTAAATGTGCAGCACGTAGTAGAAGAACGGGACGCGGCCGAAGGTCTCGAAGAAGCTGCGCACGGGCTTCAGCCAGTCGCGTTGTACGGCTCTGTCGAGCAGCGCGTAGAGAAAGAGCAGTACGCCAAAGGTGGCCAGCAGGTACTGCAGCGAAGGCGGATACTTCTCCACTTCGAGGAACGACATCGCAGTCTTCGAAGCAGTTGCCATCCGGCCGAAAACAAAGCGGTCGCCGTAGCCATGCAGCAGCCGAAGAGCGGCGAAGGCAGCTAGAAACAGTGCTCCCAGGCCGCATGCGATGCGTTGCCGCCGTTCGGGCGCGAGCACCACGACCGGTCCAAAGGCGTAGCCGACGGCAATCACGCCGATCCAAGGCACCACGGCGTACAGCACCATCGTGACAATGTGACCGTGAAAGAAAAGCGGGCCGGGCTGGTGCAGGATGGTCCAGAGAACATAGCTGGCGTTGCCCGGTCGCACGGTGATGCTGTCCAGGGTGTTGTGCAGCAGAATGATCGCTCCACCGATCAGGCCGATGCTCAAAGTCGGCAGTCCCTGCAGTGCGGCAAGAAACACCATGGAGACACCGATCGACCAGATGACGAGCAGCCCGGCGCGAACGAGAACGACCAACCATAGCTGATGACCGTGACCTCAAGCAGGATGAGCCATAGCCCGCGTGTGAACAGCAGTTTGCGCATCTGCGCCGCGGACTTGCCGCGCTGCCTCTGCAGAGAAACCGATGCTCCCGCAAGTGCGAGAAAGCCGGGCGCGCACAGGTGCGTGATCCAGCGCGTGGCAAAGAGCGTGGGCCATGATTGCCCGGGGTCCGTCAGGTCGATACCGGAAAGACGGGTGAAGTAGTCGCGCGTGTGGTCGATGGCCATGAGCACCATCAGCAGACCACGCAGCAGGTCAACGGACTCGAGCCTACGGCTCTCAGGATTCAGGGGAACAGGAAGGACCGCAGCGTTCGTGGCCATGTTCCCGCCAGTGTATGCAGAGAAGCGTCCTGCATCATCAAAAATCTTTTAGGCGGTTCTGGAGACAGGTTGCAAACCGGTACAAGCTGTCGAACATTCTGTTCACCAATCATGTGAGTTGCGTCATGACCGGAAGCGAGGCCGACGCGGCAAGCACCCTGATGGCCTGGGAAGACACTGCGGACAGCGCAACACGGCAAGTCACCTGGTCAACACCGCATGAACGTTCACCGGCAACTGAGCCGGTGTGCTGCCTAAACCGGGAAGAAATTTCCGGCGGCGGTCCTCCGTCACGCTCGCATCTCAGTAGAGCGACAGGAGAATCACGAACCATGCGCCTTGCAACGATTGCAGCCCTCGTACTTGCTACCACGCTTACTTCCGCCCCGCTCTTTGCGCAGGCGACGCAGACGTCCACAGACAACCAGGATGCCCGCAAGGTAGCTCGCGCTCAGGCGAAGATCGACCATAAAGCCAACAAGGAAGCGTCCAAGCTCTCCTCGGGCGACGACAAAAAGGCCTACGAGGAGCAGTCCAAGGCCGACAAGAGCACTGCCAAGGCGCTGAATACGCGCGCAGCCAAAAAGGCCGCCAAACGTCAGGACAAAGCCAACGACGCGACCGTGAAGGCGCTGACCCCGCAGTAGAATTCGGGTCCCAGAAATGTGTGAAGCG
>CALMAP010000079.1:0-2418 GCA_937859825.1 uncultured Terriglobus sp.
TTGCTGATACGCGTGGCGGCTTCACCGAGGCTCGCGGCGGACTGCTGCGCTCCCATTCCGGTGGTGGTCAGGAGCACGAAGCAGCAGGTAACTTTCTGGGTGTTTTTCATCGAAGGTTCTCCGGGCGTCTTGCCCTGAACCCTCTATCGGCGTTGTCTTAATTTGGGATAGTCGTTTTCCGCAACAGAGCGTTAAACCCTTGTCAATCCTGAAGATTCCTGCACTCGGCACGCTGCACTCGGCAACACCGCGCAGAACTTTAGCCGCAGCAAAGTTACTTTCCTCACTTGCTTACGACGAAGTTGGACGAACAGAAAACCGCGTCCGAAGCGGACGCGGTTTACTCACAACGAGTTGCTACTTATTGCTTTACGGCAATCGCGGAGATCTCGATCTTGGCATTGCCGATCAGGCCGGCAACCTGCACGGTCGCGCGCGCGGGGCGTGGATTCGGCATCAGCTTCTTGTAAATCTCGTTCATCTTCGGCACATCGTTCAGGTCACCGAGGAACACTGTCACGGTCACCAGGTCGGTCATTTTGAATCCGGCCTTCTCCACAACCTTCTGGATGGCGATGATGGCGTTGGTCGTCTGCGTCTCAATGCTCACGCCTTCCAATTTGCCATTCTCAGGCCCTTCCTGACCCGCGACATACAACGTGTTGCCGGCAAGCACTGCCTGCGAAAACGGCAGCTCTGGCTTGGCGTCGATATGCTGATTGGCCTGCGCGCACATCACCACGGGTGAGGCTGCCAGCAGCAGAGCGAACGCAATACGGGAAGCAAAACGGACGGGGTGTCTGGTCATGGGAAGTCTCCTTTGGGCTTCCGCGATTGTTTCATCTTCCGCCGCGTACCTGAACACGCCGGAGATCCGGAAATGGTTCCGGCCTCATCATGCGCAACGCTGCAAGAGCGCCGAAATTGTCTCTGTTGCTATTTCGGAAGGCCCGCGGCAACGCGCTCCCACACCAGTTGCTGAACGCGCCCAAGGTTCTCCCACTTGAACTCTGGGAAGCCCTGTTCGCTACGGGCGGAACGGTAAAGATCGTAGAGCGCCTGGCCTGTCATGCTGGCAGTTTACCCTGATGCAACCGCAGAGCGGAGACTTGCCGTACCCGCACCTCGTATCATCGCAATCATGCCTCTTTCCGTCTCTGAATTTGTGTCCCGCTGGAAGATAGCGGCACTGAAAGAGAGTGCCGCCGCACAGTCGCACTTCATCGATCTCTGCGACATGCTTGGCAAGCCGCACCCTGCTGCGGAAGATCAGGTCGGCGACCGCTACACTTTTGAAAAGCACGTCAACAAGCTGCGCGCGCCTCTCCACGGTTCAGACAAGGGCTTTGCCGACGTCTGGATGCGTGACCATTTTGCCTGGGAGTACAAGGGCAACAAGAAGGATCTGCACAAGGCCTACCTGCAACTGGCCGACTACCGCGAAGACCTCGGCAATCCTCCGCTGCTCGTCGTCTGCGACCTGAATCGGTTTGAAGTGCACACCAACTTTACCAGCACCAGCAAGCGCGTCTACTCCTTCAATCTTGACGACCTGCAGCGCAACACCGTCACGCCCACCTGCCCGATACCGCCGCTGGATGTGCTGCGCGCCCTCTTCGACGACACCTCTGCCCTGCGGCCCGAGCGCACCGCCGCCCGCGTTACAGAAGATGCCGCCAAGAAGTTCCTGCGCCTCGCCGAACGCATGGAGATCGAACCGCGTGCAGAAAAGCCGACCAAGGCACACATTGCGCACTTCCTCATGCGCATCGTCTTTTGCCTCTTCGCCGACTCCATCGGCCTTCTGCCCGAGCACGTTTTTCGCGACCTGGTCCGCTTCCACCGCACCCGCCCAAAGAAGTTCCGCCGCAAGCTCACCGACCTCTTCGAGGCCATGTCCAGCCCTGACCCTGACGAGCGCTACTTCGGCGAGCACGACATCCTTTACTTCAACGGCGGCCTCTTCAACGACAGCACCACCATCGAGCTCAATGAGGGCGACATGGGCATCCTCTACGATGCCGCCAAAGACCTAAACTGGGCACACATTGAACCGGCCATCTTCGGCACGCTTTTTGAGCGCTCACTCGATGCCGACAAGCGCTCCCTCATCGGCGCCCACTACACCTCCAGCGCCGACATCCTGCTGCTCATCGAGCCGGTCGTCATGCAGCCGCTCCGCCGCCGCTGGGCAGAAGTCAAGCAGCAGGTCATTGACGCTCTCGCAACAGAGACCGCAAACCCCGCCATTCCTGAAGACGCAGACGCGACTGTGAAGCCGGGTGCCCCATCCTTTTCACAGCTTCACCGTGAAAAGGGTGGGGTAAGCAGCGCCAACGAACCCGCCCACTCCCCAAAGATTCAACCGGAGTTCAAAACGGAGGGAGCAGGGCCCTTCAGGGCCCTGAATGACCAGCC
>CALMAP010000079.1:2428-3523 GCA_937859825.1 uncultured Terriglobus sp.
TCCCCAGACCCTGGACGAAGGGGCTTCAGCCCCGGCCAAATCCGCCCAGAACGTGAAGGCGAAACGGAACGATAGCCCGCTGCTCTCCAGCCTGCGCGCCCGCGGCCAGGCAGAAGACCTGCTCACCGCCTGGCTGGATGAACTCACCTCCGTAACGGTGCTCGATCCCGCCTGCGGCTCCGGCAACTTCCTCTACATCGCCCTCCAGCAACTGCTCGACCTTTGGAAAGAGGCAAAGGACTTCGCGCTCGCCCACGGCCTCGCCGTCGTCCGCCACGGCAAGGTCAGCCCGCGCCAGCTCTTCGGCATCGAGACGGACTTCTACGCGCATGAACTCGCCAGCATGGTCGTCTGGATCGGCTACCTGCAATGGATGCACCAGCACGGCGAACCCATCACCAACGAACCCATCCTCGAACGCCTGGACAACATTGAGAAGGGCGACGCCATCCTCCGCTACGACGAAGACGGCAAGCCCTACGAACCCACATGGCCCAAAGCGGATTACATTGTCGGCAATCCACCGTTCCTGGGAAGTCGAAAGTTTCGCAGCGAAGCTGGCGACATGTATGTCGACGACTTGTTTCCTACCTATTCCGGTCGCGTCTCTCAGGAGGCTGATCTCGTCACATATTGGTTTGAGAAGGCTCTTGCAGCTATCGTGTCTGGGAGCACCAGCCGCGCCGGACTAATCGCCACGCAAGCAATTCGTCAGGGCGGAAGCCGCTCCACGCTTGAACGTGTAAAGAAGAGCACAACCGTTTTGCTTGCTTGGTCTAACAAAGAGTGGACGCTAAATGGAGCGGCTGTCCGAATCGCGCTTATCGGCTTCGGCAACGCCTATGAGGGTGAGCAGATAACGCTCGACGGTAATTCTGTGAATGACATTCACTCGGATCTCACAACTGGTCTCGATCTCACGTCCGCAAAACCGTTGATTTCCAACCTCCGTCTGGCATTTCAGGGTCCTGTGAAGGTAGGCTCCTTTGAGCTTGAACCACAAACCGCAAAGAAGATGCTCGATCTGCCTCGCAATCCAAACGGTCGTCCGAATTCAGATGTAATTCGTCCCTGGATCATCGCCCGTGACATCAC
>CALMAP010000080.1:0-1748 GCA_937859825.1 uncultured Terriglobus sp.
CCTTCCACCTTCGATCATGGCAGCACAGTTGGCCAAAGTTATTTGCGTTTGGCTGGAGTTGCTTTCTTTGCCGCGCCGGTTGTCTTCTTTGCAGGAGCGGTCTTTTTTGCCGGCGTAGTCTTGCTTGCGGATTTAAGAGCGGTTTTTTTGGCAGGTGTTGAGGGCTTTGCGGCACTCTTTGAGGCTGTCTTTGCCGGAACCGTCTTGGCTGCGGTCGTTTTCGCAGCAACCTTCTTTGCGGCAGTCTTCTTGGCCGGAGCAGTTTTCGCCGTAGTTTTCGCGGCGCTTGTACTGGCGGTTTTCTTTGCCGCGGTCTTGGCCGCAGTCTTCTTTGCGGCGGCTTTCTTGCTCGAAGACTTGCCGGAGACGTTATCCGGCTTCACCAGCTTGTTGAAGTTGCTCTCGGCTCCTTCCTTCGTGACCTCCTGGTACACGAGGGCGAGGCCGCTCTTATCGAACTTCTCGAAGAACTCATCCCAGCCGATTTCTTTCAGGTTGGAATCATTCGCATTCGTTGCACCGGGAAACTCGATGCGAAGAATGCCCGTGTCGTCTTTGGATTCAGTGCTGGCGACCTCGGCGGGTTTGCCGCCGCGCTTTTCCGCCCACTGCCGAATCTCATCATGGTTCTGCGTCGTTTTTGAAAGCGCCATTCGTTTTCACCCTTGTCTTTACAGCTTGGATTGCAGTGCAACGTCGGTGCAGCATGCATTGTGATGTGGCATGGTTGCATTCTGCCGTCTCAACGCGCAAGCGCAACAGCACAAAAATTTCGGACTTCATTGCGTGAGGAATACTCCACGGGAGAGAATCGCATCGCCCCATCAAATTCTCTCGAGCGTGCGCCATGACCCCGAACCGAATCGTCCGCAAACTTCTTGCCGTGTCCTGCTTTTTTGCCGGCACGCTATCGGCACAAACCAAGCCCGCTGCCACAGCAATGACCCCACCCATGGGATGGAACTCCTGGAACTGGTTTGCCGGAAAGGTCACAGACAAGGACGTGCGCCAGGCTGCCGACCTGATGGTGTCCACCGGCATGCGCGATGCCGGATACATCTACGTGAACATCGACGACACCTGGGAGGGCAAGCGCGACAGCAGTGGCGTGCTGCACACGAATGAAAAGTTTCCGGACATGAAGGCACTTGCCGACTATGTGCACAGCAAAGGCATGAAGATCGGCATCTACAGCTCCCCCGGGCCCACCACCTGCGCACACTACGAGGGCAGCTACCAGCACGAGCAGCAGGACGCCGACCTGTATGCCTCATGGGGCATCGATTATCTGAAGTACGACCTGTGCGGCTTTGGCGAGATCATGCGTAAAGAGGCACCGAACGACAAGGCAAAGCAGTTCCAGATGATGAAGTCAGCGTATGAGCTGATGCACCAGGCGCTGCTGAAGACCGGACGACCTATCGTTTACAGCTTGTGCCAGTACGGCTTCGACGCCGTATGGGAGTGGGGTCCGACGGTCGGTGCGAACCTGTGGCGCACCACCGGCGACATCGACCCGTCGTTTACCCGAATGGCCTATATCGGCCGCGGTCAGGCAGGGCTCGAGCGGTATGCGGGGCCTGGCCACTGGAACGACCCGGACATGTTGGAAGTTGGCAATGGCAAACTCAAGCCGGACGAGAATCGCCTGCACATGAGCCTTTGGGCGATGCTCGCCGCTCCCCTGCTGGCCGGCAACAATCTGAGCCAGATGACGCCAGACACCGTGGCCGTGCTGACCAACCGAG
>CALMAP010000080.1:1758-10461 GCA_937859825.1 uncultured Terriglobus sp.
CCCTACTGCGGGCTTCATACCCCCCCTCCCCAACGGCGCGACGGCACTGGCACTCTTCAATTTCGGAAGCGAGACGCTGATGCTGCGCGGCCTAACGGACCGGCTGCCAAAAGACGCTCTCGCAATGAAGGCTGGCCACGAGATCTGGACTGGAAAGTTAATAGAGAATGCAGCTCAGCTCTTCCAAGACCCCATTCCCGAGCACGGCGTCAGGATAGCGCGGTTGAAACCCTAATGGAAGAGGAGTCCGCTGTGGACTCCCTCTTCTCTACGCTTTGCGCAGGGCTTGGTAACGCTCCGTAACAAAGTCCCAATCGATCACGTTGTAGAAGGCCTGGATATACTCAGGCCGGCGGTTCTGATACTTCAGGTAGTAGGCGTGCTCCCACACGTCAATTCCGAAGACCCGGAACAGGCCGGCATCGGCAGGTGTGTCCTGGTTCGACGTTGCGACGACCTGCAATTCTCCGCCCGGCTTCATGGCGAGCCACGCCCAGCCGCTACCGAACTGGCCGATTGCCGCCTTGGTGAAGGCGGTCTGGAAACCGCTGTAGCTGCCAAAGCTCGTGTCGAGCGCTTTGCCCAACTCGCCCTTCGGAACGGCACCGTTGTTCTTCTTCAGGGACGGCCAGAAGAGGCAGTGGTTCGCGTGACCGCCGCCCTGATTGCGGACTGCCTGGCGCTTGTCAGCGGGAACGCGGCCCAGGTCCGCTACCAGCACTTCGACCGGCATGGCGCTCAGCTTGGGGTCGTCGCCGATCGCCTTCACCAGATTGTCCACATACGCCCTGTGGTGCTTGTCGTGGTGAATCGTCATCGTCTGCGCGTCGATGTAGGGCTCCAGTGCGTCGGGCGCGTAGCCGAGCGGGGGCAATTCGTGGACCTTGTGCATCGTCATGGCGACGCTCGCCTCCGCAGCCCACACAGCCGAGGGCTCCAACGCCAAAGCACCTGCTGCGAAACCAGACATTTTAAAAAATCCCCGACGACTTGCCATGCTTTAAATCCTCTCTTGCTTGCGCCCGCTACTGTACGCCAATTTCGCTTGCCAGCTTCTCAATGTACGCCGCTTCGTTGGTAAGGGCATTGCCAAGAACGACCATCTGCTGCTTCGCTTCGTCGAAACGCCCATCTTCGATTGCTTCACGCACACCCGGCAGGGTGCTGGCACCGTAGCCGGTATAGGTTCCCGGCGCATAGAGCAGGTGCTTCACCCAAGGCCTGCCGGGCAGACCTTCCTCACTGAGCAGGGGGCGTTCCGCGGTGGCCAGACCGTTGTTCAGGGCCATCCGTTTTGCTGCCGGCAGCGCGGGTGCACCGGCGCTTGCCGCTGCATAATGTTTGGCGGCGGAATCGAGCTTCGCCATCGCGGCGTCCAGCGCGGTGAAGTCCATGGCCGGCGGAACAGGAAGAGCCGGTGGAGGCTGCATGGGCATCTTCGGATCGTTCGCAAGCGTATAGGCGCCGCTCTTCAAGGCGCGGTTGCGGCGCTCCGCTTCTGTCTGCAACTGCTTGACCTCGGCCTTGAGGTTGTCCGCGTAGCCTTTCACCGTGAGCGAAAGCTCCGTGAAGTTCAGCGGCATCACATCGGCGTCCGCAACGCGCATCACGATGGTTCCCGCCGTCTGGGCGAAGAGCTTGCCATAGACCTGCTCCTTGTCCGCGAAGGTGTCCCAGTGCCAGGGCGTGTCGTAGGCGGAGTGATACGTACCGCCGCGGTCCTCTCCACCAAAGCCGATATTGATCGACGCCACACCAAGGTGGTCGATAAACCCTGCGTAGTCCGAGCCGCTACCAGCCGGTCCGAACTCGATCGTCTCGCGGTTCGCCGCACCCTCCGGCCTGCCCGCGCCACGGCCACGGCCTGCGGTTTGCGCTGCCTTCTGCCGCTGCCAGACGGATGCCTTCGTCTCCGGATCGGTCATCTCCCGCGCCACGTCATTGACCATCAACTCATAGCTCTGCGACCCGCTTGCGCCGAAATAGCCGCGTCCGTTTTCATCGGAGTTGATGTACACCGCGCCATGCTTCGTCAGCTCATCCGCGTGCGCCTCGGCCCACTCCGTCGAGCCCAGCAGGCCGGGCTCTTCGCCATCCCATGCGGCGTAGACGAGCGTACGCTTCGGCTTCCAGCCCTGTTTTGCGAGCTCGCCCAGCCCACGCGCCTCCTCCAGCAAGGCGGACTGGCCGCTAATTGGGTCATCGGCACCGTTCACCCATCCGTCATAGTGGTTCCCGCGCACGATCCAGGTATCCGGCTCCTCTGAGCCCTTGAGCGTAGCCACCACGTCCAACACCGGCTTCGTTCCCCAGTCGGACTCGATCTTCAGGTGGGTCTTGGCGACACTTGGTCCGAACTTATAAGTCATTGGTAGGCCGCCTCGCCACGTTGCCGGAACCGTGCGCCCTTCCAGCGATGCCAGCAGAGGCTGCGCATCTCCCCAGGAAATCGGGATGGTCGGAATCGGCATGATGACCTTGGCGTCAGCAATCGCAAGCCGCTTCGCTCCGGGTACGGACGCGACTCCCGGCGTGAGCGGGTCTCCGGCATAAAGCGTCGTATCCGCTACACTGCCACGCTGTACGCCCCACTGCGGCCGCATCGGTCCTGCGGGAATCGTCTCGCCCGCGCCATAGCCGTCGTCGGCGGGGTCGGAGTAGATAATGCAGCCTACCGCGCCGTGCATGGCCGCGAGCTTCGGCTTCAGGCCGCGCCAGCCGCCGCCGTAGCGTGAGATCACAATCGCGCCCTTCACGCTGACGCCGTTGCGGTCCAGTTCCTCATAATCCGACTTCATGCCGTAGTTCACATACACCAGAGGAGCCGTCACATCGCCGTCGGCGGCGTAGATGTTATAGGGCGGCATGGCCGGGCTCTTGTCGTGGGTGTACGGGTCTTCTGGAACTTCCGGTTCCATCAGCCGCGCCTTGTAGGGCTTGGGTCCCATCAACTCAAGTTGCCGCACCTTCGGTGTCGGGTACAAAACATCGAACTGCTCGATCTTCGCCTCCCAGCCCCAGTTTTTGTATTGCTTTACCAGCCACTCGGCATTGGCGCGCTGCGCGTCGGAACCGACGTTGTGCGGATGCCCCGCGAGCAAGTGCATGTTGTCGCTGATGCGTTTGCTGTCCGGCAGCGCCTGGAACTTCGCTTCCCAACTCCGTTCCGTTGCAGAGCCCGCTGCGGTAAAGCCGGTCAAGGGCTTTGACGTATCCACGCGAACCGCGCTCTGAGCGAGAGAAGCAAGCGAACCCACGGCAATTGCCGCAAGTGCGGGAAAAACAGCCAGACGACGCATCAGGTCTCCAGGAGGTGCTTGGTTTTGAGATCGGTACAACTGTTATACCCGCAACCCTCGCAATCAGAAACACCTTTGAGGCAGCTTCTGAATGTGCGCTGCACTTCCAATCATGTACGACCGAAGTTGTCGGAGATACGCTAAACTGGTGCAGGACGCGGTGCCCTCACGCCGTGTTTCGGGAGCGGTCGTTGCATCTAGCGGAACTCACCCAAGGACAGAAGGCAGTCGTCACCGGCGTCGCGCAGGGCGAGGCCTTTTGCCAGCTCTGCGGGCTTGGCGTGATTGCGGGAGCCGAGGTGGAGATCGTCCGCCAGCTCTCCCGCCGCAACATGCTGGTCGTGCGTGTGGACGGCTCGGACATGGCCGTGACCAGTGTCACCGCATCCACCATCAAGGTCCGTCCAGAGTGATCGATGCGATTTGAAACCATCGGGCTCATCGGTCCGCCGAATGTCGGCAAGTCCACGCTCTTCAACCGGCTTACCGGCCTGCGCCAGAAAGTCTCCAACTACTCCGGCGTGACCGTGGAACATCGCAGCGGAACGTTGCGCCACTCAAGCCAGACGGTCATCGATCTGCCCGGCGTGTGGACGCTGACGCCGCACTCCGACGATCAGCGGATCGCCGTGGCCGTGCTCCGGGGTGAGGGCGCTCACCTGCCCAAGCTCGACGCTGTGCTGCTTGTGGTGGACGGCACACAGTTCCACAAATACAGCATGTTGATTGGTGAGGTGCTTGCCTGCAAGCTGCCTACGATGCTGCTGATCAACATGGCTGACGAACTGCAGCAGCGCAACGGCTTCATCGATCCGCTGGCCATCGCCCGGGAGCTTGGCACGCCGACCGCCCTCATTAGCGCAGCGCGCGGCACCGGCATGGAAGCCATCTCAAACTGGTTGAACCATGAAAATGCGTCCTCCAGCATCCTGCCGGTCCTGCAGAAGGGTGGCAATGCAGCCACATGCGCTCCAGACTGCAACTCCCTGACTGCGTCCGGGGCATATCGGCGTCCCTCGCACTCCGCATTCACGCGCGCGGTAGACCGGTGGGCTCTGCATCCGGTGGCCGGCCCCATCCTGTGCCTTGCCTTTCTGCTCGCTGCCTTTCAGGTGATCTTCCGCCTCGCGTACCCGGCGGGCCAGTGGCTCACCAATTGGCTTGGGATCATTGGCGTGAAAGCAGGAGAAGCACTGCCCGACAACATCCTGCGGGCGATTGCGGTGGACGGAATATGGAACGGCGTCGCCTCCATCGTGGGCTTTCTCCCGCAGATTCTCTGCCTCTTTCTCGTCATCACCATGCTGGAAGACAGTGGCTACATGGCGCGTGCGGCGGTCATCGCGGACCGCACGATGGGCCGCGTCGGACTGAATGGCCGTTCCTTTCTGCCGCTGTTGTCGGCCTACGCCTGCGCCGTGCCGGCGATCATGGCGACACGCGCCATTCCGTCCAAGCGAGACAGGCTGGCCACTATCCTGATCGCTCCCTTTATGACCTGCTCGGCACGTTTGCCGGTCTACGCGTTGCTGATCGCAGCCTTCATCCCGGCCCATGCCCTTCTAGGCAACCTGCTTGGCTTGCAGGCCGCGGTCATGATGATGCTCTACCTGATTGGCCTGCTGGCGGCGCTGCTTACGGCGTGGCTGCTGCGCTCCTCGGTGATGAAGGGCCAGGCGTCCATGTTCGCAATCGAACTTCCCAACTATCGGCTGCCTCGGCTTCGAACGATCGGCCTCGCTATCGTCGACCGCACCAAGGTCTTTCTCAAGCAGGTCGCGACGGTCATACTGGTGTTAAACCTGGTGATTTGGTTTCTCGCGCATCTTCCTCTGCAGAATGGACATGCGGGCGATGTGGGCTCGAGCTTCCTGGCTCGCGTGGGCGACTGGATCCAGCCGCTCCTGCATCCGCTCGGATTAAATCGTGCGGTCGGCATCTCCTTGCTCACGGCTTTTGTTGCGCGGGAAAGCGTCGTCTCTACCCTCTCGACGCTCTACAACTCGGTGCATCCCGGCGATGCGCTTCGCGCCGACATCGGCATGGCCGGAGCCCTGGCACTGCTGGTCTTCTTTGCGCTCGCAATGCAATGCACGGCGACGCTGGCGGTCGTTCGCCGTGAGACCAACAGTTGGACATGGCCCGTGGCACAGCTCGCCTACATGACCGCGCTTGCGTATGCAGGAGCGTTCGTGACCTACCGTCTTGCCCTGCTGCTGCATCTCTAAACGGGAGCATTGCTTGATTTGCCCGCGGAAATCGGCGATAATCTTAGGGTTGGAAGCAGTGTGTGCGCCCGCCGTACCATCACTGAGCAGCGCCCCCGGCTTCATACCAGGCTTGGGCTTACCCAAACATTTTGGTCTTGAGAGGAAATACCCGTGGTAATGATTCGTTTGGCGCGTGTTGGAGCGCGTAAGCAGCCGTACTACCGCATCGTCGTGATCGAAAAGGACCGCGCTCGCAATGGCCGTTCCATCGAAGTTGTGGGTACCTACAACCCGCGTACCGAGCCCGCATCGGTGACCCTGAAGCGCGACCGTATCGATTACTGGAAGTCTGTCGGTGCCCAGGCCTCGGACATTGTCGCCAAGCTGATCGAGAAGAACCCGGTTGATGCCCCCGCCTCAGCCGAAGCTCTCGCGGCGTAAGTCCTATTCTGTTACGGATCTGCTCTACCGGCATCTCTCAGATGCCGGTAGTGTTTTGTAGCAGCCAATTCCCGTAGTCAGTAGATCGTTCGACCTACTTCCTCCCAGACATCAGGAACCGTAACTTCAATTAAGGAACGCATGCCAGAACAACCTCAGGCCCCTCCTTCTGAAAACGACTTCGGCGCGCGCATGGCAGACCTGCTGACCGGCCTCGTCCGTGGTCTTGTCGACCAGCCGGATGCGATCAGCGTTGAAATTGACGAGGAAGATGAAACCACCGCGCTCAGCCTGTACGTTGCGTCAGACGATCTTGGCAAGGTGATCGGCAAACAGGGCCGCACGGCGCGCGCGCTGCGCACCATCCTGAACGCAATCGGCAGCAAGTCTGAGCAGCGTATCTCGCTCGACGTGCTTGAAGACGACGAGCAAGAGACCGAAGACGAGATTGCTTCGTGACCTCCAACCGGGCACACTCGCCTGCGGCGTAGGCATTCTCGTAGCTTTCAGCTTAGGGCCAAAGGCCCGGTATATACCAGCCTAGGCCGAAGGCCTAGGAACCAGTTGGACAATCGCCCAAGCGCTAAAGGCGCGGCCGAGGGGCGCAACTACATCCTCTGAATAGATTCCTCAAACGAAAGCCACCCTCAGCGACGGCTGAAGCCGTTTCTGGGGTGCTAGTTTGGCTGCACAGCGTAAGCTGTGCCCCTCCAAATGCACAACTCTGCGAGACGCATCTTCTATGTCGAGCGACTCAACTCCACATCTGCGATGCTTGAACGATGAAAGAGCCGACAGAAGACTGGGTGCTGGTTGCGCGGATCGCCCGGCCGCAGGGGCGCGACGGCGAAGTGATCTGCGACCTGTACACCGACTTCCCGGAGAACTTCGAGCATCGCAAACGCCTCTGGCTTCGCCATAACAACGCCGAACCGCATCCCGAAACACTGGAGCGGCACTGGCTGCCTAGCGGAAAATCGGCGGGCCGGGTCGTCCTGAAATTTGAGTCGAGCAACAGTATCTCCGACGCGGAAGCGTTGGCGGGCCGGGACGTCCTGATCCCACAGTCGGAGCGACAGGTTCTCGAAGAGGACACCTTTTACGTCAGCGACCTGCAGGGCTGCACGCTCGTAAACGTTGCGGGCGGCGACGGTCCGGACGAAATCGGCACCATTACCGACGTCCACTTTCCAACGGACAGTTTGGGCAGAAAGCACGCGAAGGCCCCTCCGATCCTGATCGTGACTCGGAGCAATGGCGACGAGATCATGGTTCCCTTGGCGAAGGAGTTCCTCCAGAATCCCGACCTCGCCAACCATCGCATTGAGATGCGCCTGCCCAACGGTATGGTCGAAGCCAATGGCTGACGAACAGCATCAGCTCGGCAACAGTACCGCACCGGCACTGCGGTTCGACCTTATTAGTATCTTTCCTGACTTTTTCTCAAGTCTGCTCGCATTCGGTGTAGTCTCGCGTGCCCTGAAGACCGGCATCGCCGCCGTACACACGACCGACCTGCGCACGTTTACCCACGATCGTCATCGCACGGTCGATGACCGTCCCTTCGGCGGGGGGGAAGGCATGGTGCTGAAGCCTGAGCCGATCTTTGCGGCGGTGAACTCGCTTGGGATTGCCGCAAAATCGAAGCGCGATCCCGCAGCGGAGACCGTGATCCTGCTCTCCGCGCAGGGTAGGCCGTTCCACCAGCAGGTCGCGCGCGAACTCGCCGGAATGCGCCGCGTCGTTCTGATATGCGGCAGATACGAGGGAGTGGACGAGCGCGTTGCCGAGCACCTGTGCGACCGCGAACTCTCCATTGGCGACTACGTGCTTTCAGGCGGAGAGCTTGGAGCGGCGGTGATCGTGGATAGCGTCATGCGGCTGCTGCCCGGCGTGCTGGGCAATGCGCATTCCGCGCATTACGAAAGCTTTGGCGAGGGCTTCGATGCCTCCGTGCAGGATAGTGAGGTACCGCTGGCCGTATCGGCTGCGGGCGGCCTGCTGGATTATCCCCACTACACTCGTCCGCCGGAGTTTGACGGCTATCCCATTCCTGAAGTGCTTGCCGGTGGCGATCACGCCGCCATCCGCAGGTGGAGGCGGCAACGCGCACTGGAGAAGACCGCACGCAACCGCCCCGACCTGCTGACGCAAGCCTCCCTCAGCAAAGAGGACAGGGCCTTTCTTGCTGGCCTCGGCTTCGATAATCAAACGTGGCCAGACGCCGCGGAAGGAAAGTGACCGCACCGGAATCGGTGCATTTTCTTTCAACTTGAGCAGAATCAGGAATGTAGAAAGAAGTACCGCAGAATGAGGAATTTACAAATCCCCTTCAATGGAATGAGGAATTTACGTAACAAATAGGGGAGGGGTACCCCTGAATCCCGCAAGTCTGCGGTACACTGGAAGACGACTCTAAGTAAGGAAACGTGCGTCCATGTCTATCCACCCCATCATGCAAAAGCTCGCGGCAAAGCTCGAGCGGACCGATCTCCCCGACTTCGCCCCCGGCGACACCGTGCGGGTGCAGGTAAAGATTAAAGAAGGCGACAAAGAGCGTCTTCAGGCATTTGAGGGCATGGTCATCGCTCGCAAAAATGGTCCGCAGGGCAGCTTCACCGTCCGAAAGATGAGCTTCGGCCAGGGTGTGGAGCGTATTTTCCCCTACAACTCGAAGGTCGTCGACAAGGTCGAGAAGGTTCGCTCCTACGAAGTTCGCCGCGCCAAGCTGTTCTACCTGCGTGGTCTACGCG
>CALMAP010000080.1:10471-11737 GCA_937859825.1 uncultured Terriglobus sp.
GGGCGTCAGCTTCGGCTGACGCCCTTTGCTCTTGCATAGAATGAAGCAGAAGTGACCACGCGAAAAAAGGCCAGGGAAACACAGGGTGCTGTTCCGCCCGAAATGCGGCGCAAGCGTCCGCTCATTCCGCCCGGCAAAACGAAAGAGCAGATGCTCCGTGAGGCCGTCTGCTCCGATGCTCCAGAGCAGGCGTTGCGCTTCAAGGGTTACGAAGTTATCGCAGGCGTGGATGAGGTGGGTCGCGGTGCACTCTTCGGGCCCGTCGTGGCGGCGGCAGTAATTTTGCCGTTGCGCACCACTCGGCTGCAGCGACTTGGCCTGCGAGACTCGAAGCAACTGACCCGCGACGAACGCGAACGGCTTGACCGCGAGGTGCGCAAAGTCGCCATCGCCTGTGCCATCGGCGAGGTTGATTCCGTCGGCATCGACACCATCAACATCTACCAGGCTTCGCGGCTGGCAATGAAACTCGCGGTGGATGCGCTCGCGACCGCTCCCGATCACCTGCTGATCGACGCATTGCATATCGACCACGGATGCGCGCAGACAAAGATCATCTACGGTGATTCCCTCTCGATTTCGATTGCCGCAGCTTCTGTAGTGGCCAAGGTGTATCGCGATGGCATGATGCGCGAGTTGGATCTGCTTCATCCGCAATATGGCCTCGCTTCTCACAAGGGCTATGCGACGCCCGAACATCGTGCCGCTCTGAAGAAGCACGGCCCCTGCGATCTGCATCGAAAGTCGTTTGCACCTGTAGCAATGTTCTATGGCCGGTCTGCACTGCAGGCGGCGCTCGCAACGGAACAGGACATACACGCCCGCGAGATGCGCGAAGAAGAACTGCTGGAGGACTTTGAACCTTGCCTGGAAGACTGATGTGTGTGGTGGCGCACCCGGACGATGAATGCTTTGCCTTTGGTGGCGCGCTTGCCCTGGCTGTTCAACGCGGCTTTGAAGTAAGCGTAATCTGCCTCACAGATGGGCAGGCTGCTACCAATCGCGGCATTGCCGCCGATGGGCAGGCACTTGGCCAAATGCGCCGTGATGAATTCGCACGAAGCTGCGCAGTTCTAGGCATTGCTCACTACGAGTTTTTGGACTACCAAGACGGCCTGCTGGAGTTTGTCGATTTCAATGAGGCCGCTCGAAAGATCGTGGAGCGCATGCGTCGCTTTCAGCCCCATGTTGTCGTGACCTTCGGGCTCGATGGCTCTTTGAACGTCCACGCCGACCACACGCTGGTCTCATGCATTACCAGCGCGG
>CALMAP010000080.1:11747-16236 GCA_937859825.1 uncultured Terriglobus sp.
GCGGCTTTCCATTGGGCTGCCCGAGCGAAGCGCTTTCCTGACCTGGAACTGGAGCCATGGTCGGCGCAGCGGCTCTATCACCAGAGCACCAATTTCACCATGCCCGACCGCGAGCCGTTGCTGCCCGCCCCGTGGAGTGTTCGCCTCGACATTTCTTCGGTACGTTCGCTGAAGGAAGCTGCGTTCCGTGAGCACACTTCTCAACTACCGGTGCTCGCAAAGGTACAGCCATTCTGGGACGAGTACGGCAATCAGGAGTTCTATACGTTAGTCGCAACAAGCGCTCCAGCACAGATAGCAGTGCAGCACGATATGTTTGCCGGTCTGGAGCTATAAGGCAGGTGAGCCTACTCTCCTGGGCGAACCGCTTCTGCCGCGCCATTGCTGAACGAGCTTCCACGCGGGGCGAGCGAGCAGGAGAACGATAAGAATTACCGTGTCTCGCAGCGGCTCAAGGTTACCCTTCTTCACGAGCCACCAGTAATGAACGATCGCGAGTGCTGCAGCACCATAAACCAGGAGGTGCAGCGTCTGCCAGGGACGCCCACCCATTTTGCGCATGATCCACTGCGACGACGTCACGGCAAGCGCGAAGAGGATCGTCCACGCAAGCAGTCCTACCTGGATGAACCGGCGCTTCTGCACATCATCGACCAGAGTTGGCCATACATCCAGCCACTTCTGCCGCACCTCTGCCCAGTGACCGAGTCTCACGCTGTCGATTGCACCCGGCAGATCAAAGCCGGAGAAGAGAAACACATAGGTAAGCAGGTGCAACGTAGCATAGAAAAAGGCAAACAGGCCGATCATGCGCCGCAGGCGAACGAGCCATCCCAGTTTTGGGGTCAACCGGCGTAGCGGTGTTATCGCCAGGCCGGTAAGCAGCATCCAGACCGCCCAGTTTCCTGTGTAGTGCGTAAGGGACGCAACAGGGTCTGTTCCGAGATTTCCCGTCCGGAACTGCTGCAGCATCAGCAGCGCTGGCGCAAGACAGAACAGAAAGACAAACACCTTCACGATGCGGACCGCGCGTGTGCTCAAGCAGCGTTGCTCCTGTCGCTAGTAGAACTTATTCAGGTCCATGCCTGCGTACAGGCTTGCGACCTGATTGCCATAGCCGTTGAACGGCAGGGTCGGCACCGTGTGTGGGAATGTGGCCGTGTCGATGCGGCGCTCGTGGGCTTGGCTCCAGCGCGGATGGTCATGCGTTGGATTTACGTTGGAGTAGAAGCCGTACTCGCCGGGTCCAAGGTCATTCCAGGTGGTCTCAGGCTGCTTCGCGACAAAGCGTATCTTCACAATCGATTTGGCGGACTTGAATCCGTACTTCCATGGCACAATCACACGCACGGGAGCGCCTTGCTGGTTCTCAAGCGTCTCGCCGTAGGAACCGAAGGTAAGCAGGGTCAGAGGGTTCATCGCTTCGTCCATGCGCAGGCCTTCACGATAAGGAAAACCCAGAGACGATGGCGCTTCCGGCATCTGGCCCGGATTGAAGAAGGAGATGAACTCCACAAATTTTGCGGTGGGTAACGGGTTTGCAAACTTGATCAGTTCGGCGAGCGGATACCCGACCCAGGGCACGATCATGCTCCACGCTTCCACGCAGCGAAAGCGATACGTCCGGTCTTCCAAGGGACGATAGCGCATCAGCGTATCAAGGTCGACCGTTTTCGGATTGGCACAGAGCCCTTCGAGTGCTACTGTCCACGGCCTGGTGTGCATGGTATGGGCGTTCTCGGAAGGATCTCGCTTATCAGTCCCAAACTCGTAGAAGTTGTTGTAGGTCGTTGCCTTCTGCTTGGGCGTAACTATCTCACCGCTAAGTGAAAAGGAACCCGGCTGGGTTGGGAGCTTACTGGCTGCAAACGCAACCGTGGGCATGCCG
Source organism: uncultured Terriglobus sp. (assembly GCA_937859825.1). GTDB lineage: Bacteria > Acidobacteriota > Terriglobia > Terriglobales > Acidobacteriaceae > Terriglobus. Next base: position 13,636 of record CALMAP010000080.1, read on the forward strand.
ATAGGAGGCAATCTCTTGCGGACCTCGGAAGCGAGCCCTGCAGCAGCAAGCCCCCCAAAGATGAGGTTCCGCCGATTCAGGAATTTTTCTTTTGGCGTGATCTCGGAAGATGCAAACTCCGGAGAATTCAGATTCAACATGCTTGTTCCTCTCGCGCGCGGACCGCGAATCGTGGCTGAGGCCACACTGGATAGACGCGAACATGCACCCGGTAGATTGCTGCTCTGCTCCGATACTCCCATAGCTTGTCTCTTCCACACACCAGCCCTGCCGTTTGCGACATCCAAGTGGTAGCCGCTGCAGAACCGCGCACAGGAGGAACGATGCCAAAAGTTACCGCTGCCCGAGAGAGTGTGCTGTATCGACCCGCAAACACACTGTTGGACAGCCGCCGGACCGGAGTTCCACTCAAAGATCTTCCGGAGGAACAGCGTCCGGTCAGCGAAGAGGAGTCTTTCTTCGTACAGGACGTGATGATGAAAGCCTACGGCGATATCGGAGGCTGGAAGATCGGTGCGCGGGGGCCCGAAGCGGTCCCCTTCTTTGCTCCCATGCCGCTCTACACAGTGGGAGAAAATGGTTCGCTCTTTCGTGGCCCTCTTCATCGCCTGCACGGTGCAGAAGCGGAGATCGCCTTTCGCATCGGGCGCGACCTTCCGCCCATAGGCACACCATACTCGCGCGACGAAGTAGTTGCCGCAATCGGTTCTTGCCATCCTGCCATCGAGATCATTGAATCTGCGTTCGTGCAGCCGTTGGAAGTTCCCCGCGAGTGGATGTTCGCGGACATGCAGATGCACGGCGGCTTTGTTGCTGGGCCTCCCATTACGAACTGGCAGCAGATCGACTGGGCTAAAGAACGGGTGACTCTCCTGGTCGACGGCAGTGTTCGCGTCGAGAATGAAGGATCCAATCCTGGCGGCACCGACCTGGTTCGATTGCTCGTGTACCTCGCCAACGAAGGTGCGAAACGCACCGGCGGTTTAAAAGAGGGCCAGTTTGTTACGACTGGAAGCTGGACAGGCGTGACCTGGGCTACTGCCGGAGCGTCCGTTATTGCAAAGTTCGAACATGCGGGCGAAGCTGCGCTCACATTTGCTTCTGCACATAGAGACTGACTGCAGGGATTCTGTTGCATTGCCATTGATCAGCTGGTCAACAGTACGGGACAGACTGATGACTTCATAGTTAACAGAGGGACAAAGACAGCCTGGACTTACCTGTGCAGCGAGCATCCCATGCGCCCGCAACACGAATCACACCTGATTCGCGGAGGTGTGTGTGGGACGCCCTTACTGGTCCGGTTCTATCCAGATTTCTCTCGTATCCTTTGCCGTTAAATTCTTCGTGGCAACGGAGTACAAGAGCGACATTCGCTTTCACCAGATCAGCCGGTCGACGGGCGAACGGGTGCGACATCAGAAGGTACTGCAGTCCGCACTGGATGAGTCGCCCAACGAAGGTGCCGAGGCAGTTGCGACTGTCGGCAAAGACGACATCGTTAAGGGTTACGAGTACGCGAAGGGGCAGTACGCGATCATCGAACCTGAAGAGATTGCGAACCTGCGCGTACCCTCAAAGCACGTCATCAGCATTGAGCAGTTCGTCAGCGAGAGCGAGATCGATCCCGCATACTTTGAAAAGCCCTACTTCGTCACGCCGGACGGAGATAACCAGACGGAGGCTTTTGCGGTCGTCCGGAGAGGATTGAAGGAAGCGAAGAAGGTAGGCATCGGCAAGATTGCCTTCAGCGGACGCGAACATGTGGTAGCAATCTCCGCCAACAAGGACGATGACAAGCCCGGCTTAATGGCGTACACGCTGCGCTATCAGGAAGAGCTTCGTAGCCCGGCTGAATACTTCAGCGATATCCGGCACGTCGAGATCGATGAAGACCAACTTGATCTTGCCGAACAACTCATCAAAAAGAAAACAGCAAAGTTCGACCCCAAGCGCTACCAGGATGGTTACGAAATCGCGCTTCGGGAACTGGTAGATGCGAAGGTCCACAACCTTCCAGTACCGCAGGATGAGCCTCAACCAAAGCGGGCCAAGGTCGTCAACCTGATGGATGCCCTGCGCAGCAGTCTGCAGGCACAGGCGTCCACACGGGATGAGGACGTAACCAAAAAGGCCAGCAAAAGTGAAAAGAAGGCGGACGCCGTGAAGCCGGGACCCACTCTCGTGAAGTCTGCGGCGAAGAAGGCCGGTGCAAAACTCCCTGTGGAGAAGCCTGCAGCCCAACGTCGCAAGTCTGCCTAGTCCATGGCGAAAACGCGCAAAGCTTTGACAGCAAATACAGATCTTATAGAAGCAAATGCAGGAGATGCGGTAGACGCGCAGCTTGCGCGTTACCGCTCCATGCGCGATTTTGGTATCACCGCAGAACCGAGTGGCGGCAAAAGCAAGAAGACCACGTTTCCTGAACCGGCAGCGTTGCCCTTCGTCATCCAGAAGCATGCCGCAACACGGCTGCATTACGACTTCAGACTTGGGTGGAACGGAGTACTAAAGAGCTGGGCCGTAGCAAAGGGACCGAGCTACAACGTGCACGACCGGCGCCTTGCGGTCCAGGTGGAAGACCACCCTATGGAGTACGGC